>JBGPAW010000045.1:0-14530 GCA_041480905.1 Phycisphaerae bacterium | reverse complement strand
GCACCCCGGGCGGTTCGCACGGGTCGGCCTCGTCCCGCAGCTATCCTGCTGCGGGACGAGGCCGACCCATGCCACCCGACGCTGAGCCCCCCACAGCCGAGCGCAGCGGCCTCTCGGCCGCGATGCGGCAAAGGGCGATAGGGCGGGCACCCCGTGTTGATCGGCCCTCCGGCGATGCGGTGGGCGACCCCGTTTACTCAGGAGTCCGTAGTATGGGCTACACCGCGGCGCGGGCTCAATTCTTAGCCCCGGAGCGGGCGATAGTGGGTAGCCCAGGGCGTCAGCCGGGTGGATGTCGCCCCCTCCCCCCTCAGCCCCTCCCCCTTGACGCGAAACGTCAAGGGGGAGGGGCGAAAGAAGTAAAGCTCGTTACACACCGTAGTCTAAACTACGGACTCCTTAGTAAGGTCCGCTGTCCTCGGTCGCGGCGTTTTGGACGATGAAGTCGCCCTGGGCCTGCATGGTCACCACTTGGTAGGCCTCAGGGACGGTCCCCTCCATGTAAAGGTCTAAGGTCAGCACGCCCGCGACCCCCGGGGCGGGCCACCAGCCGGGCACATCGGCCTTGCCGCGTCCGCCACTCCATGTTACGCTCCCTGTATGGGGTCCAGCGCCTCGACGCAAAACCAGGCCCTTTCGGCGCTGCTGTTCCTCTATCGCCACGTCATCGGGCGCGAGGTGGGCGACCTGGGCGAGGGCTGGGGGCGGCACGGTAGGCTAGACCGCCAGTACCGTCCCTCGTCTCCAACGCGTGAATTGAAGGATCCCTTGCCAACCCGACCGTTGAAACGGATCATCTCCGGTTTTCGAGGCGCCCCATTGCGGGCTGACCCGTCGCATAGGATACTACGTGTGAGAGCAAAACTCCGATAAACACAAGATGATCAGCAGATGGGATCGGTTCCTTCTACACCCGCAAGGCACTCCGCCCCTAACGCAACGAACCGAGTTGCGAAATGCCGCAATTGCGGTGCGCCCGACAACGAGACCCTTCGGCGGTGCCCAACGTGCGGAGTCGATCTCGGTTGTCCGAACGTCCGTTCCGCGATGGCGCCCGCTGAGGCTGACGCCCTCTCAGTCCGCTTCAAGGCGGCTCGCGACAACGCTAACAATCGCGGTTTGGTCCAAGAATTCGATGCGCTCGTCTCGGCGGTCAGCTCGGCGTCCCATGTCGTCGTAGCGATGCTGCCGCTTTGCGCGAGGAACATTCTGACGGATCCTCGAACGCTGTACGCCGGGTACGAGAGCTTAGTGGGAGGGGGAATCCGCATCCCAGCGCCGTTCGCGAACGACAGCGAGCGCCATGCTGTTTCAGGGCGGCTCTTTGGGAACCATGCTGCCGAGATTCGCTACGGCGTGCTCTCACTCGATGGCGCCGCGTTGCCAAACTACGGACTCGTGTTCGTGACGTTACGAGACGTGGCCATCGAGCAGCGAGTCAGCTTTCTGCACGAGAACTCGTACCTGTTCATGGACACCCTCGGAGGGCCCTTGCGCGGGGACCTGCCACGCGGTTTCAGAAGTGCCTGGCCTAACCGCAGCGAGCTAGTCGCTGCCAAGATCGAGCCGAAATTGACTGCGGGCAGCACTATTGCCGATTGGTCACGCCAACTCGTAGTGCAGGGGAAGACTCGCGAGCAAGACAGTTGCGTCGAGGCACACATATTCGGCAGCTTCAATGCTCACTCCATTGAGTCCGTCTCTTTTGCGGGTCGTGCGCCGTCGCATCAAGAAAGGAACGACGTCGACTGCATCAAAGAGCTCATGGCCAAGCGTGGGTCCGCAGGAGCATCACCATGAAGGCACTTGCGTCCATCGTGGGTGGTCTCTGTGTCATTAAAGATGGCTCGCAGCGGCAATTCGTGAACGTTGTTGACATGTCACCCCTCGCACCGGAGACCGCTCATTTTGTCTGTGGCGCCATAGACGATTGGGAGGTCATCGACCTCCCTCATCGCGACGCGTTGCTTCGTGAGGTCCGCGACCGCCACGATCTTGCTCGCGGCCTCGCGAATATCGAGGCATGCCTGTCAGGAGTATCGACAGAACTTCAGAAGGAACTTCTTGGCGAGGTCGAGGATCTTCTAAAGGCACTCGACGCCCGCAATTATCTTGCGGCGATGCTCCTACGCGCTCCTCTGGTATCGACTGATGGACTAAAGTGTGCGATCCACAATTGCTTGTCCGAGGGTCTAGGCGCTACAGCAGAACTTCTAGAGTACGTGCGCGAGTCGCAGCCCCTTCTCCAGCGCCTCGCGGATCGGTGGCTGTCGCTTCCGGACACGTACTTCGTTGCGTTGCCTGGCGGGCGACAACAAGCATGGCAAATGGCTGTCGTTTCTGATGTCGTGTTGGAAACGTTAAGGGCGTCCCGCTTCAAGGCTGTTGAACAAGGATGGGCAAGCCTGGCCTTTCGTGTGGCATCGCCGGCCCAGAGGCGAAGCCTATTCTCACTCGCCAAGGCAGTCGCGGAGGCATTCTTCCCAGACCACGCGGAACCCTCTCCGACCGTAGCGCCGATGCCGGATACGGAGCCTGACGAGACGAGCGAAGAACATCGGCAGAATCAGCCAAGAGGACAGAGAGCTCGTGCCGCCTTCGAACGAGCAATGAAGGAACTTGAGACCATCGCCACTGCCGTCGCCGAGGGCCGTGATGCGAAGGCGCGAGACTACCTCAACGACCTCGTCGCTGCACAGATGGGCTACAGCGGCGGCGAGGAATACGCCGTGAAGTCCCTCTGCAACATCGCTCAGCAGTGCGCCGATATGTTTCGGACGGATTTTGAGTACGAGTGTCTTCGAACAGCGATTGGTATCAAGCCCGGCGATGCTTGGACGCTCGTACAGTTGGCCGACCATTTCAAACGTGTTGGCCGCTTTGCCGATGCCATTGACACACTGCGGCAAGCGGAGGATTCCGGTGATTCCGATGAGCAACGGGCTGCCCAGCGCAGTCTGGCGGATGTCTATGTTCGGATGGGGCGATTCGAGGAGGCGATCGCGATTTACGAGACCCGCCCGGTAACGGAACGTGATGAGTTCACAAGAGGCGCCATCGCTGACGTTCTCCGCCGCTGGGGCTATCTTGATGAGGCGGGCCGTGAATATGACAGCATTGTTTACGATGGTTTCGCGACGGACCGCGTGTTCGCTGGCAAGGCTGAGATCGCCAAACGGCAGGGCCGACTAGATGAAGCTCGGGACCTATACCGCGGGATATTGGCGAATAAGGACCTCGATGTGTCTGCTTCCTTCGTTTATCGGATGTCGCTGGCAAACGTGCTTGTTCGAATGGGTGAGCTGACGGACGCGTACATAGAAATAGACGCGGCCGTGCAACAGCGCCCGTTCGCACGAGAGGCCAGGACGCTGCGTGCTGCCGTTGCCGGACTTCTCGGGAATCCTGGCAGGGCAATCGATGAGTTGCCCCAACTCGGTCAAACCCGCGCGTTTAACGAGTGGGTTAGCGAGTATGTGCGCGGATTGTTGCTCTTGATGTTAGATCGTTATGAAGATGCGTGCGAAGCCCTGCTGCGCCAAGTGGAAGAAAAGTTTCTTGATACGGACTCAGGCGGGATGCTCCGTCTTGGCGCGGCCGTCTGTTTCCTCCAGAAGAGGGCGGGTGTGGAACGGGCCGCGGAAATACTCGCTGCGATGCCAGAACTGAAGGATGCATTCGCCGACGCGCTTCGCGCCGCTCTCCAGTATCATGTCGCAATAGCACTTCGGCAAAGCGCCGAGATTAAACGGCTGGAAACACAGTTAAGCTCGGTAAAAGACGGGGACCTGCGGGCCATGGTGGCGGCAATCCGTCGGGCCGACTGGACGGAGGCTTGCCGTCTTGAGGTTCGAACACTCTTGCGACTTGCGGCGTGACTCGTCCGTGCCAGTCGTGTTGACATTGATCCAGTAGGCGTCCGTGTCCGTGAAATCCGCCGTCGACGTGAACGTGCGCGTCTGGCACGCCGCCGACCCACACATTGGAGTCGCCCTGCACCGACACGTGTTTGACGGCGTAGCCGTGTGTGCGTTGGAAAACCAGGATGCACTCGTCGTCGGCGTCCTCGACGAGCGCGGGACCACCCTCGTCTCCGCACTGCCAACCACCCTCGCCATCGCCGCAGTCCGGCCAAGACAGGACATTTTGAAGCGCACGCGAGGTCTTGATCAGTCCGTCGCCGTCACGGTCGACGCATGTACAATAGTCGAATGGAGGTTTGAGGTAGAGCCCGTTCGGATTCACCGACCCATCGGCGTTGACCCGCGTGCCGCCGATCACCAGCCCGATTTTGACGACCGAGCCCAGCCCTGGAGTCTCATCTCTGTTCCCAGCGAATACGTCCCCGAACATGTTGACCGACGTCCGCGACGGATTCCTCCCGCGTCCCTCCGGTGCCGACTGGTATTCCCCGATAACTTGCCCGCTATCGGTATCGATCCGCACAATTGAGCCCCGTTGAGCCCCAGACAGGGCCACCCAGATGTACGGAAGTGGTTCCGGCTCCTCTCGAACCGAAAGCCGGTCAGCGCCCGTGGTGTTCACATTGATCCAGTACCCATCTGGGGTGGTGAAGTCTGATGTCAGCGTGAAAGTCTTTGTTTGGCATGATGGACTCTCCGCATGGGACAGCGCCCAGCCGCACAGAAGCGCAATCACTACCGTAGGAGTGAGGATGGTGCGTGACGGTCTCATAATATTACTCCTTAACCGAAATCGACCAAGAATGGACTTGACCCAAGTCTCGATTTCAACGCTTGGCTGGGTCCGTTCGACGCCTCCGGACCAAGAGGATGCAACCCGCGCCAATCATGATCCAAAGGGTTGTGGGTTCTGGAACAGGGGTAAGTACGAATCCGCGCCGTTCCCCTGTCTTGAGCAAACCCCATCCGATAATCTGCCCGGCGTCGTTGATGTCCGCCGCCTCCTGGAGGTACGCCCAACCGGAGTCCGGCGGAATCAGATCGCTAAGGTCATACATGACGCTGCTTTCCCAGAGGAATGCCGTACCCTCGAACTCTGTCGCGTAGGAAACACCCACCACCTGCCCCAGATTATTGAGCGCCCGCCCCTCGCTGTAGGCCCCCGACGCGTCCAGGTGGACCAGCGCGCCATCATCCCACAGGAACGCTCCCTGAGGGTCCGTGCCCACGGCCTGACCCACGTCGTTAATGTCCCGGGCTTCGCTATAGTCGCCGGCGATCGGAATCATCGCTCCCGTGTCATACAGAAAAGCGCGTGGGATGGGCAGACCTCCAGGCGGGACAACGTTTGTGTCCGCCCGGCCTACGATCTGCCCGGACTCATTGATCCCCGCCGCCCAACTTTCCGGCCCGCCGAAGGTCCCCAGGTTGGTCATCACGCCGGCTTCCCACAGGAATGCGCGCTCCTGCTGAACTGCGTTATCGGCCCAGCCGACCACCTGCCCGGAATCCTTGACGCCGATGGCCGATGAGTGCCATCCTCCGAAGGTCGGTAGGGTAGTAATGTGCCCATCCTCCCAGAGGAACCCCCGAAGATCGGGCGTATACCGGGCACCTACTATCTGGGTGCTGTTGTTAATGTCGAACGGGAGACCCGTGAAGCCCAGGTTGGTCATGGTACCGTTCTGCCAGAGGAAAACGGGGCCGTTCATATGCCCCACTACCTGACCCGCGTCGTTGATGGCCTCCGCGAAGCTGCTGCTGGCACCACCAAGCGTGCCCACATTCGTGATGGTGTACCGCACCTCGGCCGACGCGGGCCTGGCGCTGGTCAGGCCCCACGCCGCAAGCATCCCTCCAAGCGCACAGATTCTCCGCCGCAACATCGAACCGCCGGCCGACTTGTCGCGCATGATCGCTCTCTCCCTGGACTTCGCCCTTCCCAATTACATTATAACTCCCGCCGACCCCGAAGTCAAGGCCGAAAAACCAGAATCTTGCTGAGCGCCCGCCGGGTCTCGCAAACGGGCTAACCAAATAGCGTATTAACTTCATGGCAGCCCGCACCCGCAGATTACTCGTTGGCGGCGGCGTTCGTCCGCGGTCGTGGCCTCGCCAAAGAGCGCTCGGCGCCAGTCGCGATTTCGCAAACTCGTGATGGCGAATTCACCGAGCCGGACGCCCACCTGCGGCAGAAAGGCCCTCATCCCGCCGACACTCGTGAGCAGGCGGAGTGTCCCGCGGAACCGCCTCCGATCGAAACCGCTCAAGACCCCTGGAATCTGGTCCTGGTGGCGCTGTATAAATTGACGTAGGGCGTTGCCCTTGGCGTAAACGGCGCCTTCCACGGTGGAAATGAGCATGCTCTCCAGGTCATCCCCAACAACCGCCAGGAACCCGCTGGGGCTTTACGTCCACGTCCCCTTTTGCCGCACGAAATGCGGCTATTGCGACTTCTACTCCGTCGAGGTCGCCGATCGGCCCACCTTGCCTGTTGTGAACGCGATTACGGCGGAGTTGTCAATCCGTTTGACCGACCCTCTCGGCCCCATCACTACGGTTTTCGTCGGCGGCGGCACCCCCACCATCCTTTCACCCTCTGACTTGGCCGTACTGATGAACCCCCTCTCCAGGATCGTCGGGCGCGACCGCCCCGACGAGTTCACCGTGGAAGCCAATCCAGGCACCGTAGATGATGCCAAGCTGCGCGTGCTGATCGAGGCCGGCGTCGATCGCGTCTCGCTCGGGGCCCAGTCGTTCCACCCCCGCGAGTTGCGGGTTCTGGAGCGGATTCACACTCCCGAGGACGTCGCCGCCGGTGTCACAGCCTGTCGGCGGCACGGGATTGAGCGGATCAACCTCGACCTGATCTTCGGCATTCCCGGGCAGACCTTGCCCGGTTGGCGGGGGTCGCTCCGGCGGGCGATCGCTTTGGGCGTCGAGCACCTGGCCTGCTACGGGCTGACCTATGAGCCCGGCACACCCTTGACCGCCGCGCGCGACCGCGGACGAATCGTACCGTGCGACGAAGACCTGGAGGCCGAAATGTACCTGGCCGCCATCGACGATCTTGCCGCCGCCGGTTTCGAGCAGTACGAGATCAGCAACTTCGCCCAACCCGGCCAACGCTGCCTGCACAACTTGATTTACTGGCGAAACGACCCCTATGTCGGCGTGGGACCATCGGCAGCCGGCTACCTCGCGGGCGTGCGTTACAAGAACGTCTCGGATATCGCGGATTACGTTCGCCGCATCGAGCAGGACGGCCATGCGGTCGTGGAGCGCGAGCGGCTTACGGGCGCGGAACTTGCCGGCGAGACCGCGATGCTCCACCTGCGACTTAACCAAGGGTTGAGCTTCACGGACTTCCTGGCCCGCACCGGCCTCGACGCGCGCGCGCTCTTCTCCCAGACGATTTCTACCTATACGGCGCAAGGTTGGTTAAGCGTCACCGATTCCGGCATGGCGTTCACTGGGGCCGGTAGGCTGATGGCCAACTCGGTCATGGCCGATCTGCTCGCCGAAGCCCGCAGCCAGTCCGGGCCCCCTCCTTCACCGCCGGAAGCGCGGCGCCCCGCGGTTTGATTCACGCCCTTACCTGACTCGAAAGACCAGCGCGACCGTAGTAGGTGCCGCCGCGGTGGGTTGCGTGCTGGTGACGTTCTGGGCCGGGCCGAGTTCCACTTGGAGGGTGAGCTCGTCGTCCTTTTGGGGAGTGTAGGGAAAAACGACGTAACCGACCGCAACGTTTTGTGGCGCAATAGTTTGCGATTCGAGCAATTGGGCCAGGAAGCGGGCCGTCCGGCGTTGCTCGTAGTACGGATCGACGTCGTAGTACGGCCCCCAAACACCAAAACCGGCCACCCGGTAAGCCCCGCAGAGGGGAGGGGAATAATGATATGAATAACATTTGGATCGTACATGTACGATTTGGCGGTGCCGGACCAGCACGGCCTGGGCGGCCGGCTCGGCCGAGGGGATCGAGAAGGCGCGCCACAGCTTCTCCGGCGGGATGACCCCGCGCACGCGCCCGAGGCCGTCCTGTAGCTTGACGCCGTCGAGATCGAAGCGGACGGCCTCGTCGCCGAGGTTGGTGATCTGGAGCAGGAAGGCGATGGGGGTGTCGTCGGCGGCCCAAGGGACGGCGGCCGACGTCGCGGAGACCTCGAGCTTCGGCGTGTTGACCGTCGCGGTGCGCTGCTTGTTGGAGACGATCTGATCGTCGAGCTCGACGGCGCGAATCTTCGGCCCGCAGCCGGCACCCACTGGGCAAAGAGCACAGGCACTCATCACCAGGGCGTTGAAATGAGGAGACCGGCGCATCATAATGCCACCTGTGCCCGCGTGTTATTATAGGTTCGTCGTCTTCTCAATGGCAAACGGGCCTACTCCGTAGAGTGCTTGCGGATGAAGTTCCATGAACTCCGATACTCCGGGCAGTCGATCGTCGGCCGATAGGGACCGCGCTCTTCAACCGCCGGAGATGACCATCCTGGCGGACCATGCCATCCTGCGCGACGAGGACCCCGAACCGTGGCGGGAAGGCGATGCGTTCGGTCTGGTGGCCAAGCTCGGCGCCGTGTTCGACATCCTCCGGCATCGGAGGACCCAGACGCCGATCGCCGTGGCGGTCTGCGGCGATTGGGGGACGGGCAAGAGCTCGGCCATGCGCTGGCTGCGGGAGGAACTGCGCCGGTGGAACGACCAACCGGCGGACCGGCGCAAGGGCCACGCCCTGGTCGAGACGGTCTGGTTCGATCCGTGGAAGTACCACAGCCGAGAGGACGTGTGGCGCGGGCTGATCGCGGAGGTCATCGTCCACTGCATCAAGGTGTGCCATCTCCGCCGAGAGAACGTCCCGCAGCGGTTGCGCCAGGCGGCCAAGCAGTTCGGGCGGTTCCTGGGGCGGTCGTTCCTGCACGCGCTGGCCAACGTGGAGGTCAAGGCCACCACGGGAGCGACGGAAGTCAGCGTGAGCGGCGAGGTCTTCCGCGACGTCATCGACGAGTTCCACAAGATCGACCACCCCGAAAAAGCCTTTCTCAACGATTTTGAGGCCACGCTGACCCAGTGGGTCAAGGACTTCTTCCCCCAGCGGCGGGACGATCACCCTCCGCAGCGCTTGGCCGTGTTCATCGACGACCTGGACCGCTGCCTGCCGGAAGTGACGCTGGAGGTGCTCGAGGCGCTCAAGCTGTACCTGAACATTCCGGGGCTGATGTTCGTGGTCGGGCTGGATCGCCAAGTGGTGGACGCCGTTGTCCGCCAGCACTACGCGCAGCACAACCTCGGGGCCGACAAGGCGCGTCACTACCTGGACAAGATGTTCCAGGTCGAGATCGACATCCCGCCGAGCGCCAGGCAAGTGGCCGAGTTCCTGCGCGGGCAGATTGACAACCTGGACCGGGCCACGGACGGAGCGTGGGCGAGGCTGCTCGGGGAGGCCGGGAAGCCGTTCAAGGCCGATTTCCGGGGGATCATCGAGGGACGCATCGGGGTCCTGTGCGAGTCGAATCCGCGGGAGGTCAAGCGCCTGTTGAACAGCACGCTGCTGCGGGCGATGGCCGCCCGGCTGCACGTCGGCCCGGACAACAACGAGGCCCTGGCGTTTGCCCAGGGTGCGGCGGTTTTCCTGATCGGGCGCTTTCTGCGGCGCGGGTTTGAGGGGCTGGATGCTACCTGGCTGATCCGGGAACCGGGAGCGCTTGACTTCTTCGCGGCCTATTCGGCGTTCCGCCAGAAATACCCCAAATTCATCCCGTCGGGTTTGCGCGGTCCGACACGGGGCGAGGCGGAGCTCCCGGGGCGGGGTCCGCGCGCCCCCGAGAAAGAGTCGGAGCAGGACGCCGAGGCCGAGCGTGCGTTTGAAACGCTGCTCAAGTGGCGGCCGCTCGACCGCGAGGGCCACCCGCTGGAGTTCGACAAGGACCCGCACCTCTTTCAGTTGATGGGGATTCCGTTCGACCGTGGGATCGCGGAGGTGGCTGGCGTGCGCGCGGAGGAACCGCCAGGTGCAGCGACCGAGGGTCAGCCACCGGCGGGTGCGGCGGAGGAACGGCCCGCAGGGGGTGTCCCCGCCCGGGCCGCCGTGCCGCCTACACGTCGGGAGTCCGGCGAGAGCGCGCTGGCCGCCATGCCCGCTTTCGTCCGTAACGCCATCGCCCGGTCCCTCGAGAAACCGGTGGACAAGCTGACTAGCGCCGATCTTGAGCGAGTCACCAATCTTGACTTGGAGGGCACACCTTTGAGCGAGGTGGGACCGCTGGCTTGGCTGACGCGTCTCATAGTGCTCGACCTGACCGGTACGCATGTGAGTAACGCGGGGCCTCTGGCCCGGCTGACGGATCTCGTGATGCTCAGCCTGATGAATACCCGGGTGAGCGACGCAGGTCCGCTGGGCGGGCTGAGCGACCTGGAGGTGCTCTACCTCAACCAGACGCAGGCGAGCGACATTAGTCCGCTGGCCGGGCTGAGTAAGCTGACGTACCTCAACCTCAGCCAAACGCCGGTGAGCGACGTAGGGTCGCTGGGTGGGCTGAGCAAGCTGCAGTGGCTCTACCTCAGCCGGACTCAGGTGAGCGACGTGGGTCCGCTGGCCGGGCTGAGCAGCCTACAGGAGCTCGTCCTCAGGGAGACGCCGGTGAGCGACGTGGGTCCGCTGGCCGGGCTGAGCCAGCTGAAGGCCCTCGATCTCAGGCAAACCAAGGTGAGCGCGGAAGCGATCCGCGCGCTCAGAAAGAAACTGCCGAGGCTCTCCATTTATTTCTCGAAGGTTGGTACAGGCTCATCAATAGAGCACACGGGCGGGTAGCATAGCCGAACGGAGGGCGGCCGTGTGGGGGCTTTGAGCGCTCGGGGCGTTCAACATGCCCGCGCCCCCGCCACAGGCGGGGACTTGGGCATGCCACCCCGCCGCGACACCCAGCATTGGAAAGCGGTGTCGCCCCCTACGCCCTTGACGCTTCACGTCAAGGGTCCGGGGCTTGGGGTTTTCCGTGTCTCGCGGACCAGGGGCTGGCGCCCCTGGCTACCGAATGTCGCCCCTTACAGGGGCTGAGGGGTTGTGCATCTCGGTAACCAGGGGACTGGCGCCTGCCTGCCGGCAGGTAGGCCCCTGGCTACCGAATGTCGCCCCCTGTGGGGGCTGGCAGATCAGCCCGGGACGCCGGTGAGCGGCGTGGGTCCGCTGGGCGGCAGGTCCAGCCCCGTTCATGGGTTTTTCCCCTTGGCACTTGGTGGCCAAGGGGCTTCAGGCCAGCCCCTGGGGGGCTGGTCGGGCACGTGGAAACCTGTTTCCCCTGTCTCGTGGACTGGGCTGAGCACAACTCCGCCCAGTCCACGAGACATGGGAGGAATGGAAATGCTCTGAAACCGGCCGTCAAACGGCCGGCCTACAGCCCTGCGGGCTACGCCGTGAACGGCGTAATCCAAAGTGCACGCTCCGCCCCACATGCCCGCGCCCCCGCCACAGGCGGAGACTTGGGCATGCCACACCACCGGGATTCGCGGGTTGGCGGGCAAGTGCATTGACCCGTCGCTAGCGCTCCGGGCTCGGAATGCCGGAGCTCGTACCCGTAGGTTGGGGCGCGACGAACCACCAGCTACCGAGTTCCGTTCCTATAGGCGGGGGGCATGAGCAAGCAGAGCGCGGGCTTGTGAAAGCTTTGAGCGCTCGGGACGTTCAACATGCCCGCGCCCCCGCCACAGGCGGGGACTTGGGCATGCCACCCCGGCGCTCGGGACGTTCAACATGCCCGCGCCCTTGACGCCAGTGCGTCAAGGACTTGGGCATGCCACCCCGGCGCTCGGGACGTTCAACATGCCCGCGCCCCCGCCACAAGCGGGGACTTGGGCATGCCACCCCGCCGCTCCCTGACGGTCGCGGTTCGGATAAGATGCGACGGAGTCCGCTCTGGCGCAAGCGCATGTCGCGTCGCCCCTTGTGGGCGGCGCGACATGCGCTTGCGCCCGTTGGTCCACCTCTGGTGAGGAATGCGGGCTGTTCACCAGGTGTAGTGTGCGTTGTAGGTGATCTTCGCCTCGGCGTCGGGAGCGAGCGTGACGCGGAACTCGATGGTCCGGGAGTCGGTCTTGACGAAGTCCTGGGACTTGGCCGTGATCTCCCACGTGCTCCAGCGGTAGAGGTGCTCGACCACGCGAACCTCGACCGGCTCGGTCTTGTGATTGCGGACCTTGATCTCAAAGGACTCGTCGAGCATTCTGCGCGAGGTGTCCAGGGTAAAGTTGGTCTGCCGGCGCTCGCCGACGAGGTCGAAGGCGTTGCCGGTGTAGACGCGCACGGTCTCGTCGCGCGGGGTGTGGTCGATGAGGTCCTCGCCGATGAACTCCAACTGGCCGTCGTCGGCCTGACGGTAGAAACGCAGGCGTCCCCGGGGGAGGGGAATACCCAGGCGGTTGTCTTCGGAATTCCTGAATTCGCGCATGGCCCAGACCTTGGGGTTGCACTCGGTGCCGTAGGAGACCTCGGAGCGGTAATTCTCCGGGCCCCAACCGCGGTAGCGGGGGGCGTCGATCTTGGCGCCGTCGTACACGTAGAAGGGTTCGGAGCGCACCCCGGCGGCGCGGACAAACTCGACTTGCTTGGTCTCACGATCGCGTACCGTGGTCCGGCGGCTTAGCGTGTAGAGGTGATACTCGTCGAAGGCCTTTTCGGTGACCGGCGGGGCCATGGCGTAGGAGTAGTCTCGTGCTTCGGACAAGACCCCGTACGGTTCCTCCGTCGGTCGAATTTTGTGGACGTCGCCGGCCATGAGCTTGAGGCGGGCGTCGCGGAAGGTCCGGCCGCTCTGGTTGTCGATGGTGACCCAGCCGATCAGATCGAGCGTGTCGCCTTTCTCGGGAGAAACGACGTTGTAATCGGCCTCCCAACTCATGCCGCCGGTGACGTAGGCGAGTTCGGCGTCAAGTTGGCCGGCGCGGTCGGTCTCGATGAGCCAGTGGAGGGTGGGCTGGAGGATGGTGTCGTCGGTCAACTCCGGGAAGATGGGCTGGCCGGGGAGGCCGAAGCGCAGCTTGCCCTCGACTTCGACGATGGGCTCGCCCGGGCCTGGGCCGACGGAGGCCATCTGCCACTGGCGCTGGGCATACTGCTGTCCGTAGCGGCTCATCGCCTGGTAATGGGGAACGTAGCCGCTGCGGACGATCTTGCCGGGCACGATGGCGCCGGCGGGGTCACGAAAGTCGATGGTCTTGCCTTCATAGAGCGACAGCAGCAGGCCCTGGGAGACGGGGTCCCCGCGGAAGTTCTGCTCGACGATGCGGAGGGGTTGCCGGCCGGCGGGATCGCGGAGGATGACGGAATCGGGTTCGAGGTGGGCGGTAGTCTCGCTGAAACGGACCTGGTTGAGGCCGGGCTGCAAGTCCAGCGGAATGGTCTCGCGCACGACGGCGAAGTCACGATTATAGATCGTGAGCGCCGGATCCGCGGCGAGGGCGGCCTCCGCCGCGGCCAGCAAAACCACATTCGCAACGATGACTAAACTAGATTTCATGATAGGCTCCTTACGAGTTTACTGGGACGTTGTACACCCGCTTTATACCCAAGCTCCACCGGTTTGGACGCAGTGGAAGCCGATCAGTTCCCACGTTTTTTGCCAACCCCTTCGGCCTGACTCGTCCCAATTCCCGGCCACACCCAACCGGAAGGCGGCGGCCTGCGTTTCCTTGCGTTGGAAAGCTCACCACCTCATCATGGCGACTCAATGGAGTGTCATCAACCGAGCACAGGGAACGGTCATCTGCCCGGGAGGCTGGGCGAGGTGGCGCGGTTGTTCCTGAAGCTGGGGACGACGGCGTTCGGGGGGCCGGCGGTACACCTGGCGCTGATGGAGGCGGAGGTGGTGGGCCGGCGCCGCTGGCTGACGCACGCGCAATTCCTCGACCTGGTGGGGGCGGCCAACCTGATTCCCGGTCCGAACTCGACGGAATTGGCCATCCACATCGGGTACCGGCGAGCCGGCTGGCCGGGATTGCTGGTGGCGGGAAGCTGCTTCATCGTTCCGGCGACGCTGATCGTGTCGGTCCTGTCGTGGGCTTACGTACGCTATGGGACCCTGCCGCAACTGGCGGGCGTGCTGCGCGCGGTCCAACCGGTGGTCATCGCGGTGATCGGGCAGGCGCTTTGGGGGTTGGGGCGTACGGCGGTCAAGAGCCGGGAGGTGGGGGTGGTCGGGCTGGCGGCGCTGGTCCTCAATCTGGTGGGGGTGAACGAGTTGGTGGTTCTCTTCGGGGCCGGCGCAGTCGCAGCCGGGGTGCGGGCAGCGTCCCGCCGAGGCCGCGAAAGCGGACCGCCGACGGCGGGGGCGCTCATGCCGCCGCTCGGTCCGATCGCGGTGACGGCGGCCTCGAGCGGGGTTGCGGCCGGCATACCGGTCGGTCTGGGCACGGACAGTCTGGCCTCCAACGATTCGCTCGACATGTTCGCCGAGATGCGGGCCGCGCTGACGGCGTCCGAACTCCTAGTCGCCGCACGGCAGGCGGACGTCGAGGCCATGGCCGCCGGGCGCCATGGGGATGGGACCGGCGCCCCGCCTCCCCTGTCCCCGCTCACTCCCGAGACGGTGCTACGGATGGCCACGCTGGACGGG
>JBGPAW010000044.1:0-14595 GCA_041480905.1 Phycisphaerae bacterium | reverse complement strand
GTTGGGGTTGGTTTGCGCTCCGCCGCGCATCCCATGGCCAAGAGCCAGGCCAGCGCCACGCCCAGTACTCCAACCGTAGTATGCCGGTTACCTCGGGTTCCTGTCATCAAGATTAAGCTCTTCAACCATCCGCCGCTCTCAAGGAAACCCTACTGTCATCCTCCTCCTGCGTCAACCGCTCTCTTGCGTGGTCATTATCGGCCGCGCTCGGTCCCCTTAAAACGGACCGCTACGGTGGCAATTCGTTTGGCCGGAACGTGTAGCTTGACCTTTCCATCCGCCGTCATGCTCAGGGGTTCTTGCTCCTGGCCTTCGAGATCGACCAAGGTGGCCGACTCGAACCGTCGGCCGAACGTCAGTGTTTCCTCCATAGCTTCATCATACGGGTTGAACACGCGCAGTTCGAGCCGGTCGTTCTCCAGACGGCGCCGCAGCGAGGTGACCACGACTACGTCGGCGGCGCATCGAACCGGCGCCGGTAGAACCAGTAGTGCTGTTCGACCCATTGGGCCGCCAGCGTGTGGCAGCCCGCGTAAATGTCCCCAATCCAGCCGGCCCGCATCAGATCAAGGTCCACCGAACCCGGGACGGTCGCGTCGATCCAGGCCAGGTGATCCAGCGCCTCCGGCAGCCGGCGCTCGGGCAGCATCTGTCCGTAGCCGTCAAATCCGCCCAGCTTCCACGGTCCATTGAGGTCGATCATTTCGTTACGCACGTCGTCACCGGTACGTGGTCTACGCGGGGATATTATACGACGGCGCGGTTTCCTGCGCCTCTGATTGGACACCCGCCGGTCCCATCGTTATGGTTCTGCCGCGGTAGGGGAGTCCGTGACGGTCCCTTCCAAGCTGGCGGAGTCTACGCGATGCTCAATCGCCTCACCTACGGCGCGGCGGCGATCACCGCTATGTTCGCCATTATCCTCTTCGATGCGCGGATCAGCGACACGACCGCCGTAGGGGTGCTGGCTGACTTGCGCCGCCAGGGCAGCCTCATCCCCATTCTCTTTGCTTTGCTGGCCTTGGGTGGGGCGATCGAATTGGGTCGCCTGCTGTGCGCCGCCGGACTTCGGCCGCTGGTCGGCTGGGCCGTGTTCTGGTGCCTCGTGCTGATGCTTACGCCGTGGTTGATCGCCGGCGTTCTCTTGCCGCGCTATCCGGTGGATCATTCCGGCTCTTCATGGCAGATAGCGGCCCTGGTCCTCGCCTTGGGCGGCACGGTGTTGGCCGTCCTATCGCGGAGAGACCTCACCGGCGCCTCCGCCGACTTGGCGGCGACCTGGGCCGTGGTCCTCTACGCCGGTTTTCTGCCGTCGTTCGCGGTGCAACTGCGCTGTCATCCCTTCCTCCACGGCCCCGACGGAGCGTGGCTCATTCTCATTTTCCTGGCCGTCGTCAAGGTTTCCGACATCGGGGCGTATTTCATCGGGTCGGCGATCGGTCGCCACAAACTGATCCCCTGGATCAGCCCGAAGAAGACCATCGAAGGCGCCTTGGGAGGGATCGCGTGCAGCATTACAGTCGCACTTTTATTCTGGTTCGCCTTCGAGTGGACCCATCCGGTGATGGTCGCCTCGGGTGAGGCGGCGGAGACCGCGGCCGAGACGGTGCCGCTCATGCACACCGTTACAGAACTTCTTCACGCGCTCAGGTTGTGGCAACTTATTATATTTGCTATGCTTATGTCAGTTTCCGGACAACTGGGCGACCTGCTCGAATCGGTGTTCAAGCGTGCCGCCGGGGCCAAGGATTCCGCCCATTTGCTGCCGGCCTTCGGGGGGGTGCTGGATATCATCGACAGCCCCGTTTTGGCCGCTCCGGTCGCCTGGTTTCTGCTGACATGCCTATGGCCGGTGGTGTAAGATATAGGGGGAGGTTGTTTAGCGGAGTTTTAGGAGCGCGTTGGAACTGAGCATCGCCATCCCGCAGGGCACTAAGCGCCAAGCGCTGTTCGGACCGGCGGACGCGAACCTGCGGCTTATCCGCACGGCGTTAAACGTGCGGATCAGCGCCCGCGACGCCACCATCAAGCTCAGCGGCGATAACACTTCCGTAGGGCGGGCCGCCGCCGTCATCGAGAGCTTGCAGAAGCGCCTAGAGGCGGTGGACTACCTTTCGCACGACGACGTGGCCGGCGCGCTCGCCGAGGCCTCGACGGAGAAGCGTCCGGAGGGGGCCCTGGAGGTCTATCTATCCGGCGCGAGCATCGTGTCCAAGACGGCGGGGCAGGCCCGCTACGTCGAGGCCATCCGGGCGAACGACCTCACGCTCTGCGTGGGACCGGCCGGCACGGGCAAGACCTATCTGGCGGTGGCCGTAGCGGTTTCGATGCTTAAGCAATCCAGGATCAAGCGCATTGTGCTGGTGCGTCCGGCGGTCGAGGCGGGGGAGAAGCTGGGCTTCCTGCCCGGTGACATGCAGGCCAAGGTGAACCCCTACCTGCGTCCGCTCTTCGACGCCATGCACGACATGATGAGCTTCGATCAGCTCCAGCGCCTGATGGAAAGCGACGTCATCGAAGTGGTCCCGCTGGCTTTCATGCGCGGGCGCACGCTGAACCACGCCACGATCATCCTCGATGAGGCCCAGAACTGCACCGTCGCCCAGATGCTGATGTTCCTGACCCGCCTGGGCCACGGCAGCAAGATGATCGTCACCGGGGATGATTCGCAGATTGATTTGGAGCGCGGGCAGAGGAGCGGTCTGGTCGACGCCCTGGAGCGGCTCCGGGACATTGAGGGTATCGCCATCCTCCGACTGGAGCGGAGTGACATCGTGCGTCACTGGTTGGTGAACCGCGTTGTGGAGGCCTATGGCACCAACGGCACGGAGGCCCGATAAGGTCCGCCCTCGCGGCCGTACCGGGGTGTGGTCCGCGGAGGGAGGTTGATCTGGTGAACCGATCGGCCGATAAGGTGTGGCGGGCCTATTTTTGAGGTTTCCCGGTGTTCGGAATCGGCAGAAAATCCACTGATCGGCGCCGCCGGGTCCGACGGGACCGTGCCGAGAGCTCCAAGTCGTTATGGGAACGGTTCCGGGCCCGGATCGGCCTGTGGTCGGCCGCGGTCACCCTGGTCTTCTTTCTCGCGGCCACGGCGATTTCCCTGTACGGCAAGCCGTCGTTGGGTTACCGGGTCGGCCAGACCATCGACAAAACTGTCAGCGCCCGAGTCAGTTTTTCGCGGCCCGACGAGAAGCAAACGCAACGGGCCCGCGAAGCCGCCCAAGCGGCGACGCCCAATTACTATCGCGTCAACGGCGAGTTGATCGCCCGCATCGGCGGCGAACTACAGAACCTTTACCAGGCGGCAAAGGGTGCCGAGTCGCTGGAAACCTTCGCTCCGGTGGCGTCGGAGAACAACTGGACGGTGGGTCCGGAAGCCTTCGAGGAGTTACGCCGCCTCTCCGACGAGGCGGGCGGCAAACGTTATGCCGAGAGTCTCGAAGCTCTCAAACACCGCCTGCACGAAGAATACACCGTCAAACCCCTCACCGAGGAGGACCGGAAACTGGCGTCCAATTCGCCCGTAGCCCGGGTGCGGCCGGTCCCCCCGGTGGCCGAAGGCGACGAACCGGTCAAAAGAGACGTCGAGCTCCTGGACGTTCCCACCGTCCAGCTCATTCCCATTTCCAATCCGCGGATCGTTGTGGCCCAGGCCGCGCGGCTGGCCAATCAGACCTTTCCGGGGCCTTTGCAATCCACGGTCGAGGCGCTGCTCACCCGGCATCTGTCGGCGGAACCGATGCTTCTGTTTGACGCGGCCGCCACTAAGGCGGCCATGGAAGCGGCCTCCGCGGCGGTTGGGAACGTGGTCATTGAATACAAAAAAGGCGACACCCTGCTGGCTCCGCCTCCGGGGGAGGAACGTCTGACGCTGACGCCGGAGCACCTGCAACTGCTGCAACTGGAAGACGCCGCTTACCGCCGTGTCCTGGAGGATCCGACCAGCACGGGGGAAGGCGCCAGGCTGCGCCGACAACGCCTGTGGGAGCAAACCGGAACCGCGCTGGTGATCGCGCTGTGGACCTTCGCCCTGTTCACCTACGTCCACCAGCACCAGCCGCGTATTCTGGAGGTGCGGGCCCGTACCCTCGCCTTAGTCGTTTTGTTGTTGGCGGTGTTGGCGGCGGCGAAGGTTCTCGCCGCCCGCTTCAACTCCGCGGAATCGGCCCTCGGTCCGGTGCTGCTGGCCGCCGCCATTCTGGTAATTGCTTACGAGCAGCGCTTCGCGTCCGCGGTCAGCGCGTTGACGGCCCTGCTGGTGGTGCTGACCGAGCGCGGGGACGTGGGCATGCTGGTGCTTCTCGCCACCGGGACCACCGTGGTCACCCTGACCCTGGTCAACATTCGCACGCGCACGCGGATCGTCGCCTCCGGCGTGCTCACCGCCGCGGCTGTGGCGGCGGTCTGTGCGGCCTTCGGCCTGATCGAGGGGCAGCAGCCCCAGTTCATCGCCTGGCGTGCCGCGGTGGCCGCCGGCACCGCCCTCGTCGCGGCCCTGGTCATCCACGCCTCGCTGCCGTTCATCGAGCGGGCCTTCCGCATGGCCACCCCCTTGACCCTTCAGGAATGGGGCGACGCCACCAGACCGCTCCTGCAACGCCTCGCCCAAGAGGCAGCCGGCACATACAACCATTCGCTGGTGCTCGCCACCATGGCCGGCGCCGCCTGCGAAGCGATCGGGGCCAACGGGCTGCTGGCCCGGGTCGGGGCCCTGTACCACGACGTGGGCAAAATCCCCAAACGCGACTATTTCGCCGAGAATCAGGAAGCGTCCATCAGCCGCCACGACCACCTCTCGCCCACCATGAGCCTGCTGATCATCCTCGGGCACGTGAAGGACGGGATCGAGATGGCCCGGGAATACGGCCTGCCCCGCGTCCTGCACCAGTTCATCGAGGAGCACCACGGGACCACCGTGGTCCGCTACTTCCATCATGTTGCCAGCGAGAAGCAACCGCACATCGCCAGCGGGAAGCACGATCGGGAGGTCTCCGAGACCGAGTTCCGCTATCCCGGTCCCAAGCCGCACACCAAGGAATCGGCCATCCTGATGCTGTGCGACGGGGTCGAGGGCGCGGTGCGGGCTTTGCCGGAACCGACCGTCGGGCGGATCGAGAGTATCGTACACACGGTGCTGATGGACCGCCTCAACGACGGGCAGTTCGACGACTGCGAGATCACCCTGCGGGAGCTGCACGCGGTGGAGCAGTCTCTGGTCAAGAGTCTCTGCCGCTTTTATCATGGGCGGGTGGCCTATCCCAAGGGCGCTCCTAAACCAGGGAAGCCCGAGGAAGTCGAGCCAGCGGCGCGCAATGCCGGGTAGGGCGGCTTTGAAAGCCTCAATTCCATCGTCGAAGAGCGGGCTTCCCTGTTGCGAAATCGGCGTGCGCGTTCCCCCGGGCGCGGATCCCCGTCCCGACACCCGGCTGATCCGGCGGGCCGTCTCCCTGGCCTTGCGGCAACATCAATGTCGGGCCGCTCGGATCAGCATCGCCCTGGTGGACGATGCCGGCGTCGCCGGACTGAATCGGCGGTATCGCGGACATGACTGGCCGACGGACGTGCTCAGCTTCGATTTGAGTGCGGCCGAGGACGGCGCTCCGCTCGAAGGCGAAATCGTGGTGTCGTGGGAGACGGCTGCTCGTGAAGCGGCGCGTCGCGGCCATTCCATTCAAGCCGAAGCCCTGCTCTACGTGGTTCACGGCGTCTTGCACCTCCTCGGTTACTACGATCGAACGGTCCGAGGGGCGGCCCGCATGCACGCCGAGGAAGACCGACTCCTGACCCGCTTGGGGTTCGGAGCGGTTTATGCGACGGCGCGGGCATGAGGGGGGCGGAGTTCCTCCTTGGCGTCTTCGTGTTTTGGTGGCGAGCTTTGACGCGAGGATCGTTGAGACGGTAGGTTAGTGGCCGGACGGGCGGCGCAGGTACAAACGTCCGGCGGAGGCTCCGAAAGACCTGCACTGAGGCGACCAGCGGTGGGTAGTGAACTGATGTGGTTGGCGGTGGGCCTTCTGCTGGTGGTGCTCTTGGCGATGACGGCCAGCCTGTCCCTGCGGCTGCCCTCGCGGGCCCGTCTGGCGGAGAAGATGGAGCAGCTCGGCCGCAAGGACGAATTGCAGCGGCTGCTCCAACATCGCACCCAACTGCTGCTCGCCGCGGCCACGCTTGGCGCCATCGCATCGGTGACTTTCGTGCTCGTCGTCCTGGAGCTGCTTCACGGCGAGGGAGAGCTCTCGATCCGGACCTACGCGTGGACCTTCGCAGCGGCCCTGCTCGGCATCCTGGTGTGCGGCGTCGCCCTGCCGACCGCCTGGTCCAAGTATGCCGGAGAAGCGCTCATCATCGCGGCCTTGCCCGTTTTGCACGCCCTGCGCTACTTGCTCTATCCGCTGGTGGTCCCGCAGCTTGCCCTGGGGTGGCTGGTGCGGCGGCTGGCCGGCGTACAGGACCAACACGAGGTGAACGCCGCCGACGACATGGAACAGAAAATCCTCGATATGGTCAGCGAAGGCGAGGCCCGTGGGGCCGTCGATGAGGAAGAGAAAGAGATGATCGAGTCCGTCATCGAGCTCCGCGATACCCAGGTGGACCAGATCATGACTCCACGCACCGACATCCAGGCCCTGCCCAAGGACGTTTCCCTGGCCCAGGTCAAGGAACTCATCCGCGAAACGGGACATTCGCGTGTCCCGATCTACGAGGAAACCGTGGACAACATCATCGGCGTCCTCTTCGCCAAGGACTTGCTGCAGGTCACCGACCCGGAATCCTTCGACGTGGCCCAGGTCATGCGCGAGCCCTTCTACGTCCCCGAGAGCAAGCAACTCCGCGACCTGCTCCACGAGTTCCAGGAGGGCAAGGGACACATGGCCATCGTGCTGGACGAATACGGCGGGACCGCCGGCTTGGTCACCATCGAGGACATCCTCGAGGAGCTCGTCGGCGACATCGCCGATGAATACGAGGGCGCCGAGCCGGAACCGCTGCGCCGCATCGACGATTCCACGGTCGAGGTGGACGCGCGTATGCGCATTGACGAGCTGAACGACGAATTGGACCTGGAACTCCCCGAGAACGAGGACTACGAAACCATCGGGGGTTTCGTGTTCAGCGCCCTGGGGAAAATCCCCGACCCCGGCGAAGAATGCGCCCACGCCAACGTCACCATTCGCGTAACCGACGCCGGCCCCCGCCGCATCCATCGCCTGCGCTTGCGCATCACCCGCCCCTCGGCCAACGACGGCGGACCCGCCTGAGAGCCTATCCGGATGACTGAGGAACATGTCATGGTCTCAGCCGATGGCGGGCGTCGTGGCGGCGAATCTGCTGGGTCTTGGCTATGATCCGGCGCACCAGCACGCGATCCGGCCGCCGGAGTCTTGCCGAACCGCAGGCTTCCGCCCGCGCGATCTGTCCACCACCCAGACTCAGATACCGCTTCAACCAGCGTAACCGGTCCCGGGGGGCCGCCGCCGCCGGGGGCGTCGAGTAATTCAACGCGGCCAAATCCTTGACGATCCACCGTTCTCGCCGCCAACCCAGGCGCACCGCGCGCTGGAGATCGATGAGAGACAATCGCGGGGCCTCGGTGTCCAGGGCGGACCCGAAAACATGCGACAGATACAGGTCGCGGTGGACCATCCCCAGAGCATGGAACCGGGCCACCAGGTCCGCCAGGGCATCCCGTACCACGGCGGGCAAGCGGTGGGTGTGTTCGGCGCACCAGCGTTCGAGCGACACGCCCGCGACCGCACCCAGCACCACGGCGCTGCGGCGCTCCCACGGACCGATCATCTCTTCGCCGTACGCGATCGGCTCCGGGACCGATATACCGGCCCGGGCGAGTTCATTTAACCAGGTCCATTCCACCCAGGCGGTGCCATGGCGGGGATGGCCACCCCAGCAACGCCTGCATTGCTGTGCCAAGGGTATGTCCCGAAAGCGTTTGACGTACACCGCGATTTTTCGGCCCGAAGTCTCGATCAACGCGGCGCGAAGGCGTTCGCGCCAAGGCGGCAGGTCCGGTTTGGAAAGCCGCGCGTCGTTCTCCAGACGGAAGAGGTCGTCCAACGTCCGCCACCGGTTGGAGGCCAGCAGCGCCCGCCACGTCGGAGCGATCGTCAGTCCGCCGGTTCCTGTTTCCGCGTGGGCAGTTCCGCTGCCCTCGTTCTCATGAGTGAGTTCGTGCACCGAAGTCGGTCTTTAGTCCGCAATCCGCATTCCGCAATCCGCAATCAGACCGCTTCCTGATCCTTGACACCGAGTGTCAAGGGCTGACGGTCGCGGTTCCGTTAGGGCAGACAACAGCTCGCCGCAGGCGCCGTAGACCATCTCCACGCTCACGCCGGTCATACAGCGGTGGTCCAGCGGACATTCGCGAAGCTCACAGGGGCCACAATCCACCTCAATCTGGATCTTCCGTTCCAGGGGATAGCTTGTGTCGGTCAGCTTCTGTACCGTAGATCCGAAAATCGTCACCACCGGATGACCGAAGGCCTTGGCGAAATGTCGCGGGCCGGTGTCGTTGGTCAGCAGCAGGTCGCAGCGTCGGATCAGGCTCTTGAGTTGCGACAGGGTTCCACGCGGTTCGTCAAGAACGAACGCCGGATGCCTCATGCTTCGGCCGACGGCGTGAGCCAAGGCTTCTTCCCCCGGTCCGCAGGTGATGACCACGCCCGCCGCATAGTGCTCGACCAGCAGGTCCGCCACCGCCGCGAAGCGTTCGGGCAGCCACTGTTTGGCCGATCCGTAGCTCGCCCCGGGGTTAAGGACCACCAGCGGCCGATGGTTGGCGAGACCCAGCCACTCCAACCGACGTTGGACGAATTCATCGCTCTCCGGCTCAGTGAACAGTTCCAACCGGTCGCCGGGGGGGTCGTAACCGAGCAGCTCGGCGATGCGCCCGTAGTATTCGACCATCGGTACGACCGCGGTTTTGCCACGGTCGCGCCGGACGTAGAGGCGGTCGGTGAGGAACAACCCCCGCCCATCGCGGTCGTAGCCGATCCGCCGCGGCACGCCCGCCAGGCGGACGAGCAAGGCCGACCGGAAGGAGTTCGGCAGCAGCACGGCCCAGTCGAACCGTGTCCGCCGGATTTCGGCGGCGAGGCGGAACATGCCGCGGCGGCGGCGACTGCCGCGTTCCCGCGGCGGCCAACAGATCACCTCGTCCATCCAGCCGCTGGAGTCGATCACCGGGCGGATGTTGGCCTCCGCGAGGAAGGCGATGTGAGCCTGCGAAAATCGCGCGCGGATGGCCCGCAGCGTCGGCGTGGCCATCACCGCGTCGCCCACCCAGGTGGGCAGTACGACGATGATCCGCCGGGGCGTACCTTGGCCCAACCTCAGCCTCATACGGGAAGATGTTACGCCTCGGAAGAACGGTTGTACACCGCGGCGGGGCGTCTCATCGGCACACTTGATCTCCCCTCAACGCCCTTACTTGGATTCCGCCGGCGCGGGGTTGGCCGGTTCCGGGGGCGCCGGTTTCGCGGAATCCGGCGGAGTCTCCTGGACCTTGGCGGGGGCGGAGGTCGGCGTCGGTTCATCAGAGGTCGTCGCCACTCGCGCTCGGGACGCCGCCGGTCTGCTCTTGCCCACCCCCCCCGCTTTGGCGACGGGGCGCTTGGTGTCGGCGGGTTTCGCCGGCCGGGCGAAGGTGACCGGCACGCGCACCTCCGGCGACTGCGGGTCGTCCGTCTTGATGCTGACGTTGCGGGTTCGGGCCTGGGTGGCGTACTCACCCGGAACCTGCAGAACGATGCGCTGCTGGTCCTCGGCTTCATCCACCCGCACCGTCAGCTCGGCATCGTCCGTGCTCACGTCGAGGATTTTGTGCGGCGTGTCGTCGTCCCACACGAGGCGTACGATTTCCTGCCAATCCGGGGTCCGCTGCATGGGCACCGTGAAGCGCGGCGGCTGCGCCACCACCCACGGGGCGAGGGTCGCATAAACCGGAATGGGGAGGATCGGTACTTCGGCAATGCCGGTTTCCAGCGTCAAGTTGGCCCGCAACGGTTCGGAGGGGAATGGGGGATTCAGCGTGACCTCAAGCTCGTAGCGTTCGCCGGGTTCGATTTCGTGCAGTTGCGCCACAAGACCCGGCGATTCTGTCGGCGTCAATTTCAGGGCTAAAGACCCCAGGTCGCCGCGCGTAATGACCACCTTCTGTTGTTTGGTGGAATCCTTGCGGGAAATCTGGCCGAAGTTAACCGAGGCCGGGTTCACCTGGATCGGAACCAGGACTTTCGCCCTGCAGGTGAGAGTCTCGTTGGGGTGGCGTGGGTCATTGGTCGTGACGGCGAGCGTCTTGCTGAAGTCACCCTTGTTTTTGCCGGAACTGAGCGTCACTTCGAGCTTCTCGGAGGCTCCGGGTTTGATGGTACGGTCCGCCGGACCGTTGAATTTCACCCCTCACCCCCCTTTGGCTTTGATCTTGAGGTCCTCGGTACCCTCGTTGCGGATGTCGAAAGCGAAGACCAGGGGTTTGCCCGCCAGGGCCCCCTCGAGGGTCACGGTTTGCTGGGCACAAGACCATTTGGCATTGTCATTGGGCGTGAAGTCCGTGTTGGCCGCTCCGTGCCCGCCTCCGCAGCCGCCGCAACCGCCGCTTTTGGCCTGAGGTTGGGTGGTGGGTTCCGTTCCCGGCGGGAGCGGCGGGAGCGGGTTGATGTCTGGAGGCGTCGCGGGCTGGGGCTCCGCCTGGGGTCGGGCCGCCGGCGGGATGGGCGGAGGCGTCTGGGGCTGGGCACCGGAGGGTTGCGGTTGGGCTAGGGCAAAGCTGGCCGCCATCATCCAGCACAACCCCGCCGCCCCCACGAGCCACGCCAATCGAAGCATGCTTCCAGCGGTGTTACGTTTGATTCTCATCCTCTTTTCCTTATGATTCAAGTGACCGTATCGTACGTCGGTACGGCAAACTCATCACCACCAATGCGGTATTCTAGCATATCGGCTGCTTTGGGGCGTCAGGCCAACGTTGCAGTACGGTAACAAGCTTACGCCGGATTTAACCCGTGGCCGGGCCGGTCGGCGTAGAGCAGCCAGTACGTGACCGGAATCACGAACAAGGTGAACACTGTCGAGGCGAACAGTCCGAAGATCAGCGACCACGCCAGGCCGGAGAAAATGGGGTCGAGGGTGATCGGCGCCGCCGACAGCATCGCCGTGGCGGCGGTCAGGAGGATCGGGCGCAACCGCACCACTCGGCTCTCCATAATGGCCTCGAACAGCGACCGCCCGCGCCGCAGCGCGAGGTGGATGAAGTCCACCAGGATGATCGAGTCGCGCGTGACGATGCCGGCCAGCGCGATCATGCCGATCATGCCCGTAGCGGTGAAAAAGATCGGATCGGCGTATCCGCCCACGTGTCCGCCGGCAAGGGCGTTGAGCAGCCAGAAGCCGGGCATGATCCCCAGCACGGTCAGCGGGATGGCCAGCATCACCACAATCGGAATCGCGAATGAGCCGGTCTGCCCCACGAGCAGGATGTAGATGGCCACCAGGGCGGCCCCGAACGCCAGGCCCAAATCGCGGAACACGTCGAGGGTGATTTTCCACTCACCTTCACCGGCGAAAGCGACGCGGATGCCCTCCGGCACAGCCCAGGGGACGCCGCTGCCGTTCCTAAAAAACGTTCGGCCCTGGACCGGCTTCGGTGGGACGTTCTCCACCCAACCGCTCCCGATCAGGGTGGGATGGCCAAGCGCAGCGCCGCCATGCTGGGTCTCGCGTGCTTCGTAAGTCGCTGCAGGCCCGCGCCCGCCTTCGGCGGGTTGGGGCATGCCACCCAGTCGGTCAGCCTGGACGTCCACCACGGCGTCAGCGGGCGGTCGGCCGGCGGTCTCCGCGAACACATAGACCACCCGGTCGAGGTTCTTGTGATAGATCGTTTTGTCGACCTGCGTTTCCTCCCAGCGCCCCAGTTCGGCCAACGGGACCAGACTCCCCGTGCGTCCTCCAACGTGAATCTGTGACAGATCATTGGCACTTGAGCGCAACGGTCGCGGCAGGCGCAGCTCGATGCGCAACGGGTTCCGCTCCGCCGGGATCCGCACCGTACCCGCCGTTGAGCCGCCCAGGGCGAGTTCCAGTGTGTCCGCGATTTGAGCAACCGTCACTCCGTTGAGAGCGGCTTTCTCCTGGTCGGGGACGAACACGAGCTTGCGGCTGTCGGCCTCCACGGTATCGTCCACGTCCACCACGCCCGGTTCGCTTTCCAGGCGGGCACGGACGGTCTTGGCGGCGGCTAGCAGATCGGCGTAGGCGTGATCGGGTCGGCCATACACCTCGGCCACGACACTGGCGAGGACCGGCGGCCCCGGCGGAGTCTCGACGATGCTGAGGGTCGCCCCGTGACGCGCCGCGATGGCTGTCAGGTTATGGCGCAAACGCAGCCCGATGGCGTGACTCTGCTGGCGGCGGCTTTTCTTGTGCACCAGGTTCAAGCGCAGGTCGGCCACGTTCGGACCCCGCCGCAGGTAGTAATGCCGCACCAGACCGTTGAAGTCCATGGGCGAAGCGACGCCGACGTATGAAGTGAAGTCGATCGCCTCGGGTACGTTGCGGACACAGTCCTCAAACTCTCGCACCGCGGCGTCGGAGCGTTCGAGCGTGGTGCCTTCGTCGAAGTTCAGGACCAGGAGAAGCTCGTTCTTATTATCGAACGGGAGCATCTTGAGCGGCACGTGACGCGTGGCCGCCAGCGCCGCGGCCGCCAACGTGGCGCCACCCATGATGACCAGGAACGCCCACGCCCTCTTCCGCGAGTGTAACAGCGGGGCCATCAGCGGGTAAAACAACCGGTACAGGACCGTTTCCTTGACCTTGCTCAAGTCGTGCGGATCGTCCGATTGCTGATGGCTGACGGCTCCTCCATAGCGGCGTTTCAGCACGTGATACGCCAACCACGGCGTGATGGTGAACGCCACCACCATGGACATGAGCATGGTGACGGGGACGTTCAGGGCCATCGGGCGCATGTAAGGCCCCATCATGCCGGTGATGAAGAACATCGGCAGGAACGAGACGATCACGGCCAGCGTGGCGGTGATGAGCGGCGGGCGAATCTCCGCCACCGCCTCCAGCACGATGTCGCGGGTGGCTCGTCCGCGCAGCACGAAATGCCGCGAGATGTTCTCCACGTCCACGATGGGGTCGTCCACCAGCAGTCCCAGCGAGAGGATCAACGCGAACAGCGTCACCCGGTTGATCGTATAGCCGAAGAGCAGGTTTACCGCGAGGGTCAACCCAAAGACCACCGGGACCGCCACGGCGACGATGAGCGCCTCGCGCCACCCCAGCCCGAGGGTCAACAGGGCGATCACAATGAACACGGCCACCGCCAAGGCTTCGATCAACTCGTTGACCTTGTCATTAGCGGTGAGGCCGGCATTGCGAGTGATAACCATCTCGATGTTGTCGGGGACCACCTCGTGTTGGAGTGTTTCCGCAGCCGCCAGAACGTTCCGGGCCACCGTGACGGCATTGGTGCCCTTCTTCTTGGCCAGGGCGATCGTCACGGCAGGAGCGGACTGAGGATTGAGGACTGAGGACTCGGCAAGGGAAACCGAACCGCGACCGTCAGGGAGCGGTCTCTCATCCGAACCGCGACCGTTAGGGAGCGGTCCCTTATCCGAACCGCGACCGTCAGGGAGCGGCATCTCATCCGAACCGCGACCGTCAGGGAGCGGCATGCTTCTTGTGGCGGAGCCCGTCGCTCCGGGTCCACCGATGACCGCGCCGGGGAAGTCCGCACGCTCTTCGAAACCGCGGGCCGGTCCCCAGCCGTGCCGGACGTAGCTGGTGACCTCGGCCGGCCCGTCCGCAACGTCGGCCACGTCCTTGAGAAACACCGGCCGATCGCCGAACACGCCCACCACCAACTCATTCAATTCGTCGGATCGGGAGAAGACTTTGCCCACTTCAAGCTCAATCACCGTGTCTTCGCGGGTGAAGTCGCCGATGGTCCGCGTGACGTTGGCCGCCTCGACCGCCTGCCGCACCTTCAACGGCGTGACGTGGTAGGCGCGCAGGCGCTCGGGATCGAGATAGGCATAGACCGTCCGCGGACGACCGCCGACTACGTAGGCCCGCGACACATCACTGACACCGGCCAAGCGCTCGACCAGTTCCTCGGCCACGCGCCGCAAAGTGAAATCGTCCGCCGTAGCGCCGGTCAGGGTCAGCGTCACGATGGGCACGTCGTCGATCTCGACCGGCTTGACCACCCAGCCGGCGACGCCGGGCGGCACGATGTCGATGTGTTCGTCGATGCGTTTGTACAGCTTCACCAGGCTGCGCTCGCGGTCTTCGCCGACGTAGTAACGCACCGTGATCACCGCCTGGTCGGCGTGGGACATGGAGTAGACGTACTCCACCCCGTCGATCTGGTAGAGCAGCTTTTCCAACGGGGTGGCCACCAGCCGCTCCACCTCCTCAGCCGAGTGTCCGGGGAAGCTCACGTACACGTCGGCCATCGGGACGATGATCTGGGGATCCTCTTCTCGGGGAGTCACCGTAACGGCCGTCAAACCGATGGCGATGGACAGGATCAGCAGGATGATCGGGAGGTTGCTGTTGAGGAAGGTG
>JBGPAW010000043.1:0-14634 GCA_041480905.1 Phycisphaerae bacterium | reverse complement strand
TTCATCGGCCGCCTGCGCTGCTTTGAGTACGGCATCTTGAACCCCTGCGACTATGCCATCGGCACCAGCCCGCTGGAAGGGGTGAACAACAAGATCAAGGTCATCAAACGCAAAGCCCATGGCTTCCATGATCCCGAGTACTTCGCCCTGAAGATCAAACAGGCCTTGCCCGGCCGAGAACCAGTCACGGAAACGGGATGAGAACCCGAAAAAGCCTCCGCGCGAATGAACGATTTGCCATTCTGGCCGCGTGATCGTTGCATCCGTGTTCCTCCCTTCGACTTCCAGGGCGAAAGACCTGGCGTTAACCTGACCCCGCCGGCGCGGAGGATAACGCTCCGCAGGAGCGCGACCTGAGCGCCGCGCCGGGCCGGGAGCAGAGGCGCCCGTCGTCACCGCGATGGACGCCTTTGTCGTTCTTTCCCGGTCCCTGCTCTGGGCGCCAAAGCGATAAACTCCGGGGGTTTGGGGGCACCGCGATCACGCCGCAGTGGCCATCCCGTTTGCCGCCGTTGGTCCGCCGGTCATAGATGGTGTGGCCATCCCAACCCATTTGCACTATGCTCGATACGCTATCCATGGCTCTCTCCTTAAAGCAACTCCGTGACCGCCCGACATCGTACCGTCGGGCAGGAGACAGCCTTTCATGGGATTACTGTAGCTCAGCCTTGCAGGCTGAAAAGACCGGGTCTGCGGTCGGCACCCACACTCCAAGCTGATACTGACGACGTGCGGCCCACGGCTACTGTCGGACAGCCTCGTCCGCCGAGAAGGCTGGGTTACGATTAGGACCTGCCTTTTACTAAGGAGTCCGTAGTTTAGACTACGGTATGTAAGGAGATTTACTTCTTTCGCCCCTCCCCCTTGACGCGAAGCGTCAAGGGGGAGGGGCTTGGGGTGAGGGGCTAAGAATTCAGCCCGTGCCGCGGTGTCGCCCATACTACGGACTCCTGAGTAGGTGCACGATAATGTTTCACGGACGGCAGGAGCCCTTGGCGACCAGCCATACGCCCGCCAAAACGCACGGACCCCCCAGGATGACGTGAACGGTAATCGGCTCGCCGAGGATGGCGGCGGCTGTCCCGAGCGTGACGAACGGCTCCAGATAGAGCAACGCTCCGATCCGAGCCGGGCCGTGTTCAGTCACGGCCTGGAACCACAGGTAGTAAGCCAGCCCGCTGCAGAGGAATCCCAGGAACGCCATCGCCAGCACCGCCGGCAGTGTCAGCGCGGAGCGGAGCACGCCCGTCCCCATCGTCGCCATGGTGACGACCAGCGCCGCGACGCCCATCGACACCGTGGTGACCCGCAGCGCGCCGCTCCGAGCCGCCGGAATGGCACCGACCAGCGTGTACACGGTCCAGGTCAAACATGACGAGAACTGCAACAGGTTGCCCCACCGGGCCTGCTGGAAATCGGGCGGAGACGACATCGTAACGATCAGAACGCCACACGCCCCGAGGACCACGCCCGACCAGCCCATCCGGCCAATCCGTTGTTGCCGCAACCAATGCGCGCCCAGCGCGATGCTGACCGGGATGAATCCGATGATCCAGCCGGTGTTGATGGCCGAGGTGTATTCCAACCCGTACGCCTGGATGAGCAGATGTACGCTGAGGATCAATCCCAGCAGCACGCATACGGGGGCATCGGCACGGACCGGCAGCACCGGCCCACCCCGGACCTGCACCATCGACCACAGCAGCAGCGTACCGGCCAGCAGCCTGACGGCCACCAACCCGAAGGGATTGAACGACCGGAGCGCGAGACGGGTCAACACGAACGACGCGCCCCACAGGACGATGGCGCTCAGCCCTTTACCGGAGACGGAGCGAAAGATGCTGCGGGCGCGATAGACCGAGGGTGGATCCACAGGTGGTTAAGGATTCGGTTCCGTCTCAAGGATCCGCCGACGCAACTCCTGCACAAACCCCGGCAAATCGCCGTTGCAGTGCTTGTTCACGAAATGCCCGAGCGGCACCGGTGGAGGAGCGGCGCGGCAGTCGGTGCACATGCCGTGCCGCTCGAAGACGTCGAACACGGCGGGATACCGCGTCAGAAGGTCACACACCAGCGTATCAGCCCCGATTTCCATGCTCCGGTCCTCCACGATGGAAGGGGTGGATTGTACCTCATCGCGCACGATTCCGCACCGGCGCCGCAAAAACTGCGATCGGCCACGACCGATAAACACCGGTGAGGTCCGCGCTCACCCACGTGCGAGGGCTTCTGACGGGGGATGATCGCTTTGAGCGGCGGAACCCCCGAACGCCGCGCGTTTCTGGAAAACCGGATCGAGGGGCACGGCCTGCGGGACCAGGTCCGCCTGCTCGGACCGCTAACCCCGGAACGCACTCACCGGTTCGCAAGGCACGTCGTGGGAACCACGACGGCCCAGAGGCGATTGGTGTAGTGCCTCACAATTGATGCAACATGTTCCTTGCCGAGCCGCGAGCGTCAGCCCTTGACATTTGATGTCAAGGGCCAGGGAGCGGTCCAGCCCACCACCAAGTCATGCCGCTCCCTCACGGTCGCGGTTCGGATAAGCCTACCGGGGGCGGCGCTGCGCTGGCCCCCGGGCTATTGCCGTACGAGGCCTTCGGCCTGACTCGCCACAATTCCTGGCCACACCCAGTTCAGACGGCCTCCTACCCCTTAGCCTTCACCTCCTCGGCCTTGAGGTGGATGCCCTGCTTTTCCAGGTTCGGGAGGTACTTGGCGGGTTCTTTCAGCAACTTCGCGCTGCAGTCTTTGCAGCAGAAGTAGATCTTCTGGCCGCCGACCAGTTCGGTGAAGGCCTGCGGGCTGATCGCCTCTCCCGACACGGGGCACTTGGTCTGGTAAACGTAGCTGTTGGCCAGCTTGGACGCATATTGGGCCGGCTCCGCTTCGTACTTGGGTTTGCAGTTCGGACAGCAGAAGTAGACCTTCTTGCCGTCCTTCTCGGTGAACATCTTGGGATCGACCGGCTTACCCGACACCGGGCAGGTCACCTGCACCTTGGCCAGATTGGCCAGGGCTTTACGCTGCTCGGCCACTTTGTCGGCGTACTTCTTCGGATCGGCCTGGTACTTCTTGATGCAATCCGCGCAGCAGAAGTACACCGGACCGTCATCCGTGGCGACGCTCACGGAGATGTCGATCTCCTCGCCCAGCACCGGACATTTCGGCAAAGCCGGCTGGGTGGTTTTGGCCGGCGGCTCCTTCTCAGCCGGCGGTTTCTTCTCTTGCGCCGTGGCGGTCAGCGCCCCACCCAGAATCAACGTGCTCACGACCGCTAGGATAGTCAACAGACGACTCATGCGGAAACTCCTCTATTTCGTCACACTTCCTGGAACGAATCTTCCCACCGCACGGTCCGGCCCACCTTGGGCAGGATGTCTATGCCGTGCGGGCAAAAGGTTGCCTGAATAGCCAGTATGGCCCGCTTGTTTCTCTCCCGGGGTGTCACTTGGACGACGGCATTATTGTCGTTTGGGTGAGCTTCGTCCACCGAGCGTATGTTTCGAGCGTGTAACGGTGCTCCGTATGGTCCCGGTCGTTTGCACCAAGACACGATCCTGTCCTATCATGCGACGATGGTCCCTACGTCGCGTTTGGCGCGGGTACACGAATTTTTCGGTTTGCGGCGGAGCATCGTCGGCCTGCTCGGCATGGTCGTTCTGGTCGGTCTGGGCGAGAAGATGGCCGAACGGTTTCTGCCGCTCTACCTGGTGGCGCTGGGGGGCAGCATGAAGGCCGTCGGACTTTTCAGCGGCCTCAACAACCTGCTCGGCGCGCTCTATTCTCTCCCCGGCGGATACCTGGCCGATCGCCTCGGCATCAAGCGGGCCCTTCTGGTCTTTAATCTGCTCGCCATGATGGGCTTCCTGCTGGTCATCGTCGTGCCCGCCTGGCAGGCGGTGATTGCCGGGGCGTTCTTTTTTCTCTCGTGGTCGGCGGTCTCGCTGCCGGCCACCATGAGCCTGGTCGCGAAGGTCCTGCCCCAAACCAAGCGGGCCATGGGAGTTTCCATGCACTCGCTGGTACGGCGCCTCCCGATGGCCGTCGGACCGGTGCTCGGCGGCCTGTTTATCGACACCTGGGGCGAGCGGACCGGCGTGCGCCTGGCCTTCGGAGCGGCCCTGGCCATGTCCGGCCTGGCCATGGTCCTGCAACAGGCCCTGATCGAAGATGATCGCCCGCCCGAATGTCCCGCTGCGCCGCGGTCAACGCGGCGTCACTCGTGGGGCCTGCTGCGCGATTTGAACCCCCCGCTGCGTCACCTGCTGGTCTCCGACATCCTCATCCGGTTTTGCGAGCAGATTCCCTACGCTTTCGTGGTCATCTGGTGCGTCAAGCAGATCGCCGCCCCGGTCAGCGGGTTTCAGTTCGGGGTTCTGACGGCCATCGAAATGACCACGGCTGCGCTCGGGTACATCCCGGTCGCCTATTTCGCCGACCGCGGCGCCAAGAAGCCCTTCGTGCTGGCGACGTTCGTTTTCTTCACGGTCTTTCCGCTGCTCCTGATGTTCTGCCATTCATTCTGGCCGTTGGTGGGAGCGTTCGTCATCCGCGGTCTGAAGGAGTTCGGCGACGCCACCCGCAAAGCGCTGATCCTGGACCTGGCCCCGGAGCAGCGTAAGGCGATGACGTTCGGTTTGTATTATTTGGTACGCGATTCCATCGTTTCGCTGGCTGCCTTCGGCGGGGCTTTTCTGTGGCTCATCAGCCCGGCGACGAATCTGCTGACTGCGTTCACCTGTGGTCTCGTCGGCACGATTTGGTTCGCTTGGCGTGGACGTGACGTTGCCCGAGCCGTTGCCCCCGTCGCAGCCGATTAGTGTCGGCGCTGCCGGGACAGGGGCAGCCATTGACGGGCGCGCACCCGCCGCATAGCATGCCTATAGTCCTGGGTAGCCGTCTTCCTCAGGAGCGCCGCTTTTCCGATGGGGCGACGAGTGCCAACGCCGTGTATGCGATAATCTCCGACATCCATAGCAATTTGGAGGCCCTGGAGGCCGTCCTGGCGGACATCGACCGCCGCGGCATCACCGAGGTGTATTGCCTGGGCGACATCGTGGGGTACGGCGCCAGTCCCAAGGAATGCCTGGATTTGGTGATCGAGCGTTGCGCGGCCATCGTCTGCGGCAACCACGACCACGCCACATTTTACGAACCGTACAACTTCAACGTTGGGGCTGAGCGGGCCTGCTACTGGACCCGCCGCGTGTTCGAGGAGGACGCCGACAAGGCCAGGCGCGACCGGCGCTGGGACTGCCTCGGGCGGCTGCCGGTACGGGCGGAGGCGCACCAGATCCTCCTGGTGCACGCCTCGCCGCGCCGCCCGGTCAACGAGTACCTCTTCGCCGAGGACGTTTACACCAACCCGAACAAGATCCTGGCCAACTTCGACAAACTGGACGACCACCACCGGGCGTGCTTCGTGGGGCACACCCACGTGCCAGGGGTCTTTCTCGACGATCCTTATTTCGATCCGCCCGGCGAGCTCCCCGACCCCAACTTCTACGTCATCACCGAAGAGGAAAAGGCCATCATCAACGTCGGCAGCGTGGGGCAACCGCGCGATCACGACACGCGGGCCTGCTATGTCGTGGTGTATGCAGGCGGGGAATCGCCGCTGGACCAGGACCCCCGGGGTCGGTCGGCGCCCGGCGACGCCGACGGATATCGCGCCACGGTCGAGTTCGTCCGCGTCGAGTACGACGTCGAAAAAGCGGTCAAGAAAGTTCTGGCGGTGGACGAACTGGATGATTTCCTGGGAACGCGCTTGCTCGAAGGACGTTAATGGATAGAAAGGCCTTTCTCCAGGCGATCCTGTGGGCGCTAGTGGCCTGGTTGCTGTTCCAGATGGTGGTGAATCGCATCTGGCCGCCACCGCCGCCGACCCCAGCGCCGCAGCCCAGCACGCAGCCCACGGAGCAAGCGGCTGAACCGTCTCCTGCCCCCTTGACCTCGCCGGACCAAGCTTCGAGACCGATGCCCGCTCCCGCGACTGCTCCGACGGCGGGTTCCCTCACGACCGCCGGCGCAGCTGAAGAGCAGGTGTTTGTGCTCGGTTCCGTCGCCGGCGGAGAACGAAGCCCCTACCGGGCCGAAATCCACGTCACCAACCGGGGAGCATCTCTCGAGTCCATCCTGCTCTCGGACTACAAGAGGGTGGTGGATGCCGACGACCGCTACCGCCTGGTCAGCCCGGTCAAGGCGGGTGAGGAGATGCTCCGTTCGCTGGCCATCGAAAGAATCCTGGTGGACAACGTGGAACTACGCTTGGACGAAGTTCTCTGGCGGGGAAGTCAACGGGACCGCCCGGAGGGTCAGACGGCAGCGTTCGAGTGCGATATCCTCCGCGCGGGGCAGCCGATCCTCCGCCTTCAACGCCGCTACGTCCTCGCGGCGGAGCCGGCCAAGTCGCGGCGCTACGATCTCACCTCCGAGTTGACCCTGGAGAACCTCACCGACCAACCCCACGAAATCCGCGTCACGCAGCGTGGGCCGGTCGGCATTCAGCGCGAAGATCGGCGGGCGGACGATCGCCGGGTCAACGCCGGAATCTTTCTGGACGGCGCGGTGCAGCAACGCGGCGGCACGCCGTTCGCCGAAGTTTCCAAGAACACCCAGGCGGTCAAGCTCCACGAGTCCCAGGGAAAGGGCCGGCTCTGGTGGGTCGCGGCCGAAAACAAATACTTCGCCTTCATCACCACGCCCGTGAAGACCGACGGCGGCGAAGACCCCGGGTACGTGTATGAGGCCTCGGCGGTCGACCTGGACGGCAAGACCGCAACGCCCGACGACGTCGTGCCCCGGCTGGTGCTGGGGCCGTGCACGCTCCCGCCGGGCGGGTCGGTCCACCTGCCCATGGAGCACTTTGTCGGTCCCAAGGACAAACGGGTGTTCCAGGAGCCCCGCAACGCCGACTACCTGCGGCGGAATTACTACATGCTCAACCGGGACCAGATGACCTGGTGTACGTTCGGCTGGTTGATCGAGCTGATGATCACCCTGCTCAATTTCTTCCAGGCCGTCGTCCGCAACTACGGCATTGCCATCTTCCTGCTGGTGTTGGTGGTGCGCGTCATCCTGCACCCGGTCACCAAAAAGACCCAGGTCAACATGGTGAAGATGCAGCAGTCCATGGGCAAGCTCCAGCCCAAGCTCGAAGAGGTCAAGAAACGCTACGCCAACGACAAACCGCGGCTGCAGCAGGAAACCATGCGGGTCTATAAGGAAGCCGGGGTCAACCCCACTGGACAGATGTTGAGCTGCCTGCCCATGTTGCTCCAGACCCCCATCTGGGTCGCCCTGTACGTCAGCCTCAACAACAACATCGCCATGCGGCACGAGGGCTTCATCTGGTGGATCAAGGACCTGACCGCCCCCGACGAGTTGTATAAGCTGGCCAGCGGCTTCTCCCTGCCCCTGGTGGGCGAGATCACGGCCTTCAATCTCCTGCCCCTGCTCATGGGGATCACCATGTACGCCCAGCAGAAGCTCATGCCCAAGCCCGCCGCACCGACCCCGTCGAGCTCCTCCGATCAGGCCGCCCAAATGCAGAAACAGATGCAGGCCATGACGCCGATCATGTCCATCTTCATGGTTCTCATCTTCTACAACATGCCGAGCGGTCTGAACCTCTACGTCATGACCAGCAGCATCCTGGGGTCGCTGGAACAGTGGCGTATCCGCAAGCACGTCGAGGCGACCCAAAGCCAAGCCGCCATGGCGCCCCCGCCGCTGGCGCAGGCGGAGAAAGCCCCCTCGACCCGCCCGCGTCGCCCTTCCTTCCTGGAGCGACTGGCCAAAAAGGCCGATGAGGCCCGGAAACTCCGCAGCTCGCGCAAGTAAACGGCACCCCGCAGCCGAGGGTCATTGACAACCGCCCGGATGGCGGCTGAAATGTTGACCATCTCACCGTGTAGAGGAGATCAGGAACATGTCGTCGAACCCGTTAAGGCAGCGAAGCGTTCGAGGGTGGGGATGGTGCGCGACGCTGGGTGCGTTGCTGGCGACGGTCGCGGGCTGCGACCGGCCTCCCCCGGTCAAGGTGCCTCCCGAGCCGAAAGTCGAGCGCCTCGTCGTGGTCACGCCGCACAACGAGATGATTCAGTCGGCTTTCGAGGAAGCGTTCTCGGAGTGGCACAAGGAAAAACACGGCAGTTACATTCAGATTCGCTGGGTCGCCGCCGGCACGCCGCAGTGCGTGCAATACGTCCAGGCGGCCGGGCGACCCGACTTTGTGCCCACCGGCCAGCCCATCCCCGATGTCCTCTTCGGGGGTGGTCCGCTCGAGCACCACCAGATTGCTGAGCAGGGTCTCTCGCGGGCGGTAGACATGACTCAGGCCGAAGCCGACCTACCGCCCACGGTCGCGGGCATTCCGACGCGCGACGAGCAGAATCGCTGGCACTCGTCGGCCCTGTCGGGCTTCGGCATCCTCGTGGCCCGACAGGCCTGCCGCCAGCGCGGCATCGCCGAACCGACTTCCTGGGCGGACCTGGCCGACCCGCGCTTCTATGGTTGGCTCGCCCTCGCCGACCCGGAACGCAGCGGCAGCAATCGCCAATGCCTGCTCATCATCCTGCAGAAATACGGGTGGGACAAAGGATGGGGTCTCATCATGCGCATGGCCGCCAATTGCCGGAGCCTGCAGGATAACAGTGAGGAGGTCATTAGCAACGTTTCCACCGGGCAATGTCTGGCCGGTTTCTGCGTCAGTTTCAACGCCTTGCGACAGATCGAGCAGCGCGGTCATGACGTGTTGGCCTACGTGGCCCCGTCTGACGCCAGCGCGATCACGCCCGACCCCATTTCCGTGCTGACTTATGCCCTGCACCCTGAGATCGGCGAGCGCTTCGCACGGTTCTGTGTGAGCGAAGCGGGACAGAAGGTCTGGGGGTTTCGAGCGGAGCCGCACGGCGGACGGAACAACACCCTCTTTCGCTACCCGATCAACCCCAAGTTCTACACTCAGTATAAGGACCAGCTTGCCGTGCCCGACAATCCCTTCGAGAGGCCCGCCCTTTTCCCCCTGGATCTGCAGGAGGAGAAGCAGCAGTCCGAGGTCGTCGGACCGCTCCTCTTGGCCGCCTGTGGCGACCAGCATGTGACGCTACAACGCTGCTGGCGGAAGGTGATCGACGCGGGCCTGCCGGAGGCGGCTCTAGCTGAGCTGCTCAAGCCCATTGTAAGCGAATCCGCGGCCTACGCCGCGGGCGAGCGCTACCGTCGGGACAGCGACGCCGCGACGGCCCTGATGAAAGACTGGTCCGAACTCTTCCGGCAGAAGTACGAACGCGTGGAGGCCCTGTTGACGGAGCCGGTGGCGTTGTCGGCGTGCGGCGCGGATGGGACCGGACGGTCAATTCGATCCACACGGTGAGCCCATACGGCTTGCCGGCGTTGCAGGGCGGCTCGCTGGGGCAAGACCAGCCTTCCGGGCCGGGCAGCGGTACTTCAGCGTGCCGCGGTCTGCTGCGGGTAACCCGCCCTTGTGCCACGTTGCAACTCACGCCGTCCAGCGAACTTCGCGACAACGCAACTGTCTCACGAGATACCATTTCCGAGTGCAGGGCGACGCGGGGTGGGCTATAATCCAGCGCGACGGTCGCTGAGTCAGCCGCGGGGTGGGCGGGCATGGCCGTGACCGAAGCCGGATACGCTCGTAGCTCAGCAGGATAGAGCACCGGTTTCCTAAACCGGGGGTCGCAGGTTCGAATCCTGCCGGGCGTAGTTAAGCAAGTTGTCGCATTGGATCGCACGGCTTCGCTAAGTGCCGTATCAGTAATGGCTTGCGCGTCGTCGGGGTTCGTGGCTGTCGTGACAGTAACTTGGCACCGTTTCGCACCACTTCGCACGGTTTCGCGCCCGTACTGCTGGGGAAACTGCTGTGGGTGACAAGAGCCTATCACGTGGGGCGTAGCATCATACGTTCCCACCGCCCGGGCCCGTTGGGGTTCGGGCCGATCTTCGGCCACGGACGGCAAGGCCTCGAGCGCCCCGGCCAGATCGTGGACGCCCAGCTTGGTGTAAACGTTCAACGTCAGCTTCGGGTCAGAGTGCCGGGCAAGTTCCTGCGCCGCCTTGACCGAAGCCCCACCCTTGACCAGCGCGGTAATGTACGACGCCCGCAAGGCATGAAAATCGACCACCCGGCCAGCGTTGTCGACCACCGATAGAAACTCGGCGTCTCGGCGTTCCCGCCGTTCGCGTCGGTCCCACGTCTCTTTGATCCAGCGTGCCCGCGCCCGGCGTAGGTCCGCCCGCAGCATGGGGGCCGCTTGGTCGTGCCACTGCCCGGGCCATGCGGGGCCGTCCGTGGGCTTGCCGTCCAGCCAACCCGCCAGCAGGTCGGCCAAATCCTCACGAATAGGCTGCACCACGTCCCGACGATTCTTCGCCGAGCGGGCCGCCAGGATGATTGCCGGGGGGTCAGTATCCAGCCGAAACGCCGCCGGGGTCAGGCTGCGCAGCTCGGACACGCGAAACCCCGTACCCGCCGCTACCCGGTAGAGCATCGCCCGGTCCGGGCCGGATAGACTACGCCGCCACCGGGGGCCGCCGTCAGCCGACGCAATCAGGCGGGCCAGTTCCTCGGCGTCCAACGCCCGCCGCACGTACTGGCGGTCGGTGTCCACGTTGTACCCCGTCAGATGGACCAGGGCGTCATCGCGGGTCCGTCCGTCGCGTCTCACCCAGCGTGAGAATTGCTTGATTGCCCGTAAGTGGTGGTGACAGGTCTGTAAGCTCTTGCCTTGCGTGTGAAGCTCGCCGATGGTGGTCTGGACCGCCGACGCGGACAAATCGCTGAGGCGTTCAACCTTGGTCGCTCTCAGCACCACCCGCGCCCTTGCCACGACCAACCTAACGTGTTCGGGGCCGCTGCCCTTGGCGTTCAAGCTGTCCGTCCAGTCCTGTAGGTGGGCGTCGATGGGGCGTCGATTCTGCGCGGCGTAGGTATCATCGCGGGGGTCCACCACCCCGAGCCGACGCAACGCCGTGTCCGATACCAGCTTGTTCAAGATACGCTCGCTCGCGGCCTTGTCGGTCGTGCGGGTTGACCGTTGCCGGCGTTTGCCGTCGTGGGTGAACCATGCTGCAATCCAAGGTCCACGCCCGCCGCGCTTGAACACAGAACCTTGCCCGTGACTTCGTTGTCGTGCCATCGCTCACCTAGTCTTTCGCTTTCGCCCGACGCTTGGGGCGGACAACGATCTCCAGCCCGAGGTAGTCCGCCACCCGTTCCAAGCTCTCGATACCCAGCCCGCGCTTGCCGCGCATGAGCCGGCAGAACTGGGATTGGGCAACGCCGGTTTCCTTGGCGATCCGATAGCGGCTCTGCCCGCTGGCCAGGATCGCCGCTCGTACTTGGTCCCATAGTGTCATGCTGGTAATGTACCCCATGCTTCCCTACGTGTCAAGTAAGGCTTTTCACGGGTTGCCCGTTACCGCCGTGGAGGAGCTTCCAGACCGCCCAGTCCCGCTCGCCGCCGCCCCGCCGCTTGTCCTTTTTGAGCAGGTCACAGAACAGCGGGTTGTTGTGTTCCGCGGAGTTGAACACCTGCTGCTCGGCGGCCTCATATTCGGCGTCGGTCAGCGCGGCGATGAAGGTGGCCACGCAACGCTTGTCGGCCGCTCGCTTCGCCGATGCTGCTGCCTCAGCCTGGGCTTGCTCCCGGTGCCGAGCGTCCGCATTCGCCCGAGCTGCTGCCTCGTTTCGGCCACGGGCGCGGGCCGCCTCTGCCCGTGCCTCCAGTTCAAGCACGACCGCTCCCGTGCCTTTGCCGCGGGCGCGGAGGCTGGCCGCCAGGTCGCGGATTCGCTGTGCTGCATTCGGCAGCTCCGACCACGCTGTCGCCAGTTCGGAGCGTTTCGGGTCGCCGATGCCGGCCTCCGCCAGGGCCTCTAGGGTGTCGGTCATCCGGTCTACGGCGCCGCTCTCTTTGTCCGCCGCCGGAGAATGGCCAGCAGCAGCCGTGTTGCAACTCTGTTGCTGGGCTCTGTTCTCTCTGTTCTGGGGGGCAGCGTTGTCCGGGTTTCGGACCCCGGCTGACCGGGTTTTCGGCTCCGATCGTCCGGGTTCCTGGTCGTGCTCTGTCCGGGTTTCACTCTGCGAAACACGGTTTGCTTCGTCCGGGTTTGTCACGCTCCCACCGTGCTGAACCCGGTCAGCTTCGTCCGGGTTTGTCACCAGTCGATAGGTGGTCCGCAGGCCATGACCGCCACCGGTTTTCCTGGTCACAATCAACCCGCGCCGCTTCAGCGCTGCCAATGCCCGGCGCACCGTTCGCTCTTCGATCTTCAACAACTCCGCGATTCGCTTCGTCCCCGGGTTGGCTGTCCATGCGACATCATCGTGCGCCGCCAGCATCAAATAGACCGAAGAGGCCGAACCACTCAGGCCGGAAAACATCCCTGCGGCGGCCATCGCGTAGGGGATGCGCCCGAATTGAACGTGCTCACTCATACGGGTCTGGGGCGCGTTGGGCCATCAGCGCACGCAATTCCGCCTCTGCCGCTGCCCGGGTGACAAGTCGCCAGAGCGTCAATGGACGGCCGTGCGACGCTTCCCTGCGCCCCTCCACGAATCCCGCGCGGGCGATGATCCGCAGCCGAGCCAACCGGCGGGGGACCGCCCCGATCCACGATTTACGCGTACTGCGGTCCAGGTTCATCGGCTCGTGGATGACCTCTATCGTCGCTGTCTCGGTCGGGCTCGCCAGCAGGGCCCGCAACAGCTCGACTTCCCCGCGCCGCACCAAATCGCTCCGGCGCGCCGCGATGAACGCCAGCACGGATTCTTTTCGCGCCCGCGCCTCTGCACCACATTGACACCCGCGCGGATCGTTTCCGCCGAGCAGGGTCTCGAACGGCAGCACGGCTTGCGCATCGTGGTTTGGGGTCATCGCCGAGACTCCGTCGCGGACCGCGTGGCGAGCCAGTCGCGCAGAGCCTCGACGGGGTACACGATCGCCCGACCTAACCTTACATGCGGAACTTCCCCGCGGTTAGTCAGGCTCCAGAGCAGACGCGCGCCTATCCCCAAGGCTCGAGCCGCCTCCCGCGGGCGCAACGCCAGGCGGGGCGGGTCGCTGGCGAGGATCGCCGCTGACGCCTGGGCATCGTGACCCGTGGCCGGCTTGACCGCATGACACGCGGCCGGCTTGACCGTACCGCTGCCAGTAGCGGGGTCAGGACCTAGGGGATCAGTCGCCATGCCGCACCCCCTCCCGTGGCCCGTTTTCCACAAGCCGAACTGCTGCGTCCCTTCCGACGCGCAGGTGAAACCCCTGATGACGGAGGATTTGCTGTTGCCTCCGCACGGTCGCGCGATCGCCGCGACGCAGGGAAGCCACCAGCACCACAAAGGCCACAACCGGGTCCTGTACTTGGCTCATCACCGTTGCTCCAAGAGCACCCGATTCGTCGGGCCTCTACCCTTGGGCCGGTGTCGGCCTGGTGTCGGGTGGAAATGTCCTTTTCGGGTAGAGCTTCCCTATGAGAATTCCGCAGAAGTGTCGTCTTGGGTGTCGTCCAAAGTGTCGGGTGTCGTCCGCCTGCGATGGGGCTTCCCTCGTGTAACCGAACGCGCCGTGCGATGGTCCCGGCCGGCGTCCTGGATCACTGCCCTCGCCGTGCGGAACTTCGGCCACGTATAGAGCGTTGTCCTCGAAACACCCGTCGCTTTGGAAACCGCGCTGACGGTCCAGTCTGGGTGCGCAGCCAGTACACCTAGCGCTCGAGCTTGCGCGTCGGTGTCGTTGTGGTCTTCGATTCCTGTCGCAGTCGGTGTTTTGGTGCCGGGTTTGACCGCCGCCGATTCATTCTCCCCACCTTGGCCACCTACCTCTCCAGCGCCGCCGTCGATTCCCAGTCGCAACGCCGTCCGCTGCAACTGGACCTTCCAGCGCCGCCAGCGCGGACGTAGCGCGTCCGCGCCGCCTCCACCGCTGGCGCAATGAACGATCGCCAGCACGTTCCTGGAATTGATCCCGTGTTTCTCCAGCGCCTCAGCTAGCCGTGGGCCGTCGCGGCGGATCGGAGACGCGGCCACGTGCATCCGATGTTGGGCCTCGGCCCACTCCCGCCCCGTGGCGGCTTTGCCGAAAACGTCGGTTCTCTCCACGGTCGCCTCCGCGATCTTACAGAGCTGGTCGTAGACCAAGTACTCACTCACGTGCGCGATGAATTGGTCAATCAGATTTACAACTTCGGTGTTAGCTGGCATGGTGCATGATCCTTTTGGGCCGTCACACGGTCCGCCGGCGGATCGTGCGATACCGGCGAACCGGGTGACGCTTGGCCGATGTACGGTCGGCCGTCCCGGTACTCAGCATAGTGCCGGGCGTGTCGGCGCCAAGCGCGAGCCGCCGCGCACTGTGGTAAATCCCGCCCGCCGTTCAACCGGCGTGCGCAATCAAGCCAGCGGTCGCCCTCTCCGCCCCCCGGGACGCGGCCGCGTCCAACGCCGCGTACAGGTCCGGCAACGCGGTATGCGTGTAAACCTCCATCGTCAGGTTGACCGTCGAATGTCGGGCGAGCTGCTGGGCGACGCGGGGATGCACGCCCGCCCGGGCCAGGTTGGTGATGAACGTGTGCCGCAAGCTGTGAAAGTCCGCAGCTCCGCGGCAAAGGCCG
>JBGPAW010000042.1:0-14685 GCA_041480905.1 Phycisphaerae bacterium | reverse complement strand
GTCCGGGCGCATGTTGCCGTAGCTGCCGCCGGCGCCGCCCACGGCGGGGTCGTCCAGGTGGGGCAAGAGGCGCTCCAGGGCGTCGGGCTCGGCCACACAATCGGCGTCGATGAACCAGAGGAGGGGGTTGGCCGCGGCGCGCCAGCCGAGGTTCCGGGCTGCGGCAGGTCCGCGACCTTCGCCGCGGAGACAGCGGACGGGAAACTGGCTCGCCATGTTGGCCGTCTCGTCGGTAGAGCCGTCGTCCACCACGATGATTTCCGCCAGCGGACCCTTCCCGAGCAGCGCGGTGACGGCCGCGAGGCACTCCCGTATGGTTCGGGAGGCATTGCGGGCGGGTATGACCAAAGAGACCTTCGGTTCCACGCCTGTATCCGCACTCATGCGTTGGGTCCAGGGGAGTCGGCGGAGCGTTCCGGGGAGAGGACCTGCTGTAGCGCCAGGTGCCGCACCAACTGGGTCAAGGCGGCGTCGAGGCGACGCAGCCGCACGTAAACCGCATAGAACCCGATCAGAACGGCCAGCACAAAGCAGTAGAGAACAAGGTCCGCGCCCCGGCCGATCCCCAGGACTCCGGCGACAGCGCGGGTGGAGTCCGGCCGGATGATGGCCGCCGCCGCCGCCAGCCAGACCGCGACCCAGAAGAGCCCCACGCGCCGGGCCAGGTGACGGCGGACCACCATCGTCACACTGCCGACCAACAAGAACGCCAGAACCAACAGGGCTGCGATTTGAAACGCGCTCATCGCCCATCCCCTTTCACGAGATCACCTCACGTGACCCGCCCGAACAAATACTGCACCAGGATCTTGACGGCGCCGAACGCGCTCTGACCTTTGGCCCGGGAATACGCCGTGTAGTGAATGCTCACCGGGATTTCACGGTAAGGCAGACCGCTGGCCTGCACTTGATCGATCAACTCGCTGGCATGGGCCATGCGATCCAGGGTGATGCGAATGCCTTCAGCGGCCCGGCGCGAGAAACCGCGCAGGCCGTTGTGGGTGTCCGTGATCTGGACCCCCGAAACGATCCGGGTGAACCACACCGCCAGCTTGAGCAACAGGCGGCGCGCCGGGGGGATGTTCACCGCCCGCCCGAGAAAGCGCGAGCCGAGCGTGATCTCCACCTCGCCGCGGTGGATGGGGGCGATGAGGCGGGCGATGTCCTCGACGCGGTGCTGCCCGTCGCTGTCGAAGGTGACCACGAAGTCGGCCCCGTAGGAGAGGGCGTAGGTAATCCCGGTTTGCAGGGCGGCGCCTTGGCCACGATTGAGCAGATGGCGGAGCACGGTGGCGCCGGCGGCCAAGGCCTGCCGGGAAGTCTGGTCGCTCGATCCGTCGTCCACCACGACGACGTGGGGATAGAGGGTCCGGACGCCGCGGACGACCTCCGCGATGCACGCGGCTTCGTTGAAGGCGGCGAGGACGACGTACACCCGCTGCCGCACGGCTTCGGGCAGTTCAGAGCCCGACGGACCTGTGGCGGTCGCTTCCCGGAATTCCGGCGTGTCCATGAGACGAGAGTCTAAGGGCGAGGCGGCAATGTTTCCAGCCTGAAGTACGGGCGATAGCATGCTTACGTGATCGTGCCCGAACCACCGGACATTCTGGAGTCGTGCCGCGAGGTGCTGCGGCGTGCCCGGCAGGTCCGCATCGACGAGGCCGTGCTGCGGGAGCGGGCCGCCGGTCTCGAGCGCGAAACCATCTCGACTCCCACCCACCCGGAAGCCTTACGCATCCACGGGTCGCGCCGGGAATGCGCGAATTACGTGTTGTTCTCGGATTGTCTGAACTTCTGCTTCTGGTCCGATCAGCCGTGGGTGGTCAGCTTCGCGGGGCAGGAGTGGACGCGGACGTATGCCATGCTGGTGGGGCTGGTGCGGACCATTGCGGCGGATGTGAGTTGGTTGCAGGCGCAGCGCTGGGCAGGGGCGCAGGAGAGCGCGGTGGAGGAGATGTTCGCGGGGGTAGGGCGGATTCCGCTGCTCCGGGAGCGGGTCGAGGTGCTGCGGGAAACCGGGGCGGTGCTGCTGGCAAAGTACGCCGGCAGCTTTGTCAACCTGGTCGAGGAGGTCCGCGGCGACGCGCCCGCCGTCGCCCGCCGGTTGGCCCGGGACTTCCCCTCGTTCCGCGACGTCGCGTCGTATGAGGGCCTGCCGGTCGCCTTCCTCAAACGCGCCCAAATCTGTGCCGCCGATCTGGCGAACCAGTGGTCGGCAGAGGGGCACGGCTCGCTCACCGGGCTGGAGGAGTTGACGGTCTTCGCGGACTACCGACTGCCCCAACTGTTCCGTCATTGGGGTGTTCTGCAGGTGGACGACGCGCTGGCGGAGCGTATTGCGGCTTTCGAAGAACTGCCCGCCGGCTCGACTGCGGAGGTCGAGCTCCGGGCGGCGACGATCTGCATTGGCGACCGGTTGGCGCGGGCCGCGCAGGTGCCGGCGTGGCGGTTGGACTACTTTCTCTGGGAGCGGTCCCACGATGCCGAAGTGGCCGTACCCCACCACCGCACCCGGACGATTTTTTATTAAGCAGGGAAGCCATATACTAAGGAGTCCGTAGTTTAGACTACGGTGTGTAACGAGCTTTACTTCTTTCGCCCCTCCCCCTTGACGCGAAGCGTCAAGGGGGAGGGGCTGAGGGGAGAGGGGGCGACATCCACCCAGGGCTGACGCCCTGGGCTACCCACTATCGCCCCCTCCGGGGCTAAGAATTCAGCCCGCGCCGCGGTGTAGCCCATACTATGGACTCCTGAGTAACTTTGCTTTGAGCTGTAGGGCCGCGAAAAGACACAAAAGGTACAAGAGATTTCGACTCTAACTTTTTGTTCGTTTTCGCGGCCACTCTTCAGGTTTCTTGAGCCTTTTGTGCCTCTTCGCGGCTATTCATCAGATGTTCTTGCGTTTGGCAGGTTCCTAGAAGTTCCAGTTGTACTCCTTCTCGATCGCTTCAGCGGTCAGGGACTCGTCCAGGTACTTGGCCTGGTCGAACTTGATCCAGCGCTCGTTGGAGCGGAGTCGGCTGATGCGGTGGATGTTCAAGAGGTGCCGGGCGGTGATGTTGTCGGTGGTGGTGTTGTGGGCGGCGGAGCCGCAGCCCAGGGTGAACGACGGGTGCAGCGTGTTGTACATCCCGCCCAGGGCGCCGTGCGTGCAGGGCATGTTGACCAGCAGGCGCGCGGCGGAGACCTTGTCGCAGAAGTATTCGATCTTGATCGTATCGTTGGAGTAGATGCCCGCGGTGTGCCCCTGCCCGCCGTAGTTGATGATCTCGCAACAACGGGCGATGGCCTGCTCAAAGTCCTCCTCGGCGTAGAACGCCAGAACGGGGGCGAGGACTTCCGCGGAGAGCGGGTAATCCGGCCCGACGCCCTCGAGCCGGGCGATGAGGACCTGGGTCTCGGGGGGCACCTCGAAGCCGGCCATACCGGCGATCCTAGGGGCAGACTGACCCACCACGGTCGCCTTCATCACGCGGCGCTCGGGGTCGAAGGCCACGGCGCCGACCTTCTCGATCTCGGGCGGCGCGAGGAAATAGGCCCCGCGGCGCTGGAACTCGGCAATGATGTCGTCGGCCATGGTTTGCTTGACCACCACGGCCTGCTCGCTGGCGCAGATGGAACCGTGGTCGAAGGTCTTGGACTCCAGAATGTGGTGCACGGCGAAAGGGATGTCAGCCGACTCGCCGATGTAGACGGGTACGTTCCCTGAGCCGATTCCGAGGGTGGGTGTGCCGCTGCTAAAGGCGGCGCGGACCAGGCTGCCGGTGCCGGTGGCCAGGATCAGCCGCAGCCGGCGATGGGACATCAGGTCCTGAATCTTCTCGGGCGAGGCTTTCGGGACCCACTGAATGCAATCTTCGGGGGCGCCCGCCTCCACGGCGGCTTCGTAACAGACTTTCGCGGCTTCGACCGTGCAGTTCTTGGCGGCGTTGTGCGGGCTGATTATGAGCGGATTGCGCGTCTTGAGCGCGATGAGGATTTTGAACAGCGTGGTGGACGTCGGATTGTTGAAGGGGACCAGAGCGAGGATGGGACCGAGCGGTTCGGCCAACTCGATGATACCGGTGCGGCGGTCCTCGGAGATGACCCCGGCGGTGCGTTCATGGCGGATGTCTTCATAGACCAGTTGGGTGGCGATGACGTTCTTGATGACCTTGTGCTGCCAGACGCCGAGGTTGGTTTCCTCGTGGGCCATCTTGGCCAGACGCACCCGAGCGTTAAACCCGGCGTGGTAGGCGGCCCGCACGATGTAATCGGTCTGGTTCTGGCCCAGCCGGCGAAAACGCTCGCCGGCCTCGGTCGCCTTGGCCAGGATGTCGTCCACCGCAGCCATCGACACGCCTCCTGAAGCGTCAGGGTTGAGCTTTCCGGCAGCCCGGACCGCGGTAGTTTTGCGGAGATGGGCGGAAGAAGCAAGCCGGGGCGGCAGACAAGGGTGTGGCTGTAGGTTTTGGCAAATCGGGAGGGCGAGGCTCCTGCCGAGCCGTGTGATTCGGCTCGCCGGGAGGCTCGCCCTCCCTTGTTGCCAAAGTTCCTGGCCACACCCGCAGACAAGGGCATCACCAGGAACGTCTTTCTTGCCAGGTCGGGAAGGGGTATAAATCTATGGTTTTTTTAATTTGGGGAGCAAATCCATGATGTCTCACCACGTGCGTGTCCGCATCGCGTTCTGGACCACGCTGGTGTGGTCCACGATCGCCGGTTGTTCCAAGGTACCCATCGTATGGGTATCCCGGCAGGAACACCACGAGGTCCCGGTCGAAACCGCCACCGGGCTGGCCGCCACCACCCACAACGGCACGCAGACCGCGGTCGGCGTGGCAGAACAGGGCGACAAGGTGGTGATCGAGGCCAACGTGCGGGGAGGGGGAGCCACCTTGTCCGACGCCCGCAAGGCCCTGGAAGCCATCGTGGTGTCGGCGGAGCGCGAGGGCGAGACCATCAACCTCGGTTGGGACTGGAAGACGGCCCAAAAGCCCGGGTGGGGCGCCGAAGTCGCATTCGATATCAAGCTTCCGCCGCGTCTCAACGTGAAGCTGGTCACGCACAACGGTGCCGTCGTGGCTCGGGGAATCGCCGGGGAATGCGTGCTCGAGACCCACAACGGCCAAGTCACCGCCCAGACCGGCGGGGTCCGGCTGGACGCCAGCAGCCACAACGGCGCACTGGAGATCACCACCGCAGCCGCCGACGTGGTTCTGGAGACACACAACGGGGGGATCAGCGCGCGGCTGGAAACCGCCGGCGACGTCGGCGGCCGGATCACCACCCACAACGGCGGAATTGTGGTCGTGCTGGCGGGGTCGGCCGCCGCTCTGCTGGATTGTTCCACCTCGAACGGGCGCATCCACTGCGACCATAACCTCGAGCAGGTTTCGGTCAATCAGACCAGTTTGAAAGGTTCGGTCCGCGGCGGCACGAAAACCTTGCGCATCGAAACCAGCAACGGCTCGATCAAGATTCAGTAGTGATGGGTATGTTCGCGCTGTGAAGTCCAAGCCCCCCCAACGTCAACGCCGCACCGCCCCGGTCACCGGCGGCGAGCCCGTGCCGACACTGGTAACCGACCCGTCGAAGCTTCGGGAGGTCTTGGACGAACTGGGGCAGGCCGAACGGTTCGCCTTCGACACCGAGTTTGTCATGGAGGACCGCTACGCCTCCGAGGTGTGCCTGATCCAGGCGGCGACCGAGTCCAAGGTGGTGCTGATCGACCCGCTGGCGGGCGTGGACGACACCGGTTTCTGGCATCTGGTCGCCGACGAGCGCATCGAAAAGATCGTCCACTCCGGGGCGGAGGACCTGGGGCTGTGCGTGCAGCGAACCGGGCGGATTCCCCGCCGCATCTTCGATCTGCAGACGGCGGCGGGATTGGTGGGGCTGGACTATCCACTGAGTCTGATGAAGCTGCTGCGGGTGACCTGCCGAGCGCGTCTGCACAAGTCGCAGACCCTGACCGACTGGCGTCGCCGGCCGCTGACCGAGGCCCAAATCCAATACGCCATAGATGACGTGGCCTATCTGCCGGCGGCGTATCGGGTCATCAGCCGGAAGCTCAAGAAGTTGGGGCGCTGGGGCTGGGCCCGCGAGGAATTCGAGCGTTTGGAGCAACCCGAAACCTACCAGCGGTCCGAAGAGGCCCAGGTGCTCCGCTTGAAGGGGGCCGGCACCCTGGACGGGCGGGGACTGGCTGTCGTCCGCGAACTGCTCAAAGTGCGGGAGGCCTTAGGCAAGCAGTTTAACCGCCCCGCCCGCGTGTTACTCAAAGACCACCTGATCGTGGAGATCGCCCGTCATCAATGGACGACCCCCCAGCAAATCCGCAGTCTCCGCGGCATCCAGTTGTCCAACGTCGCGGTGCGCGAGCTTGCCGAAGCGGCGCAACGCGGGGTGGCGGCCCCGCCGGAGGCTTGGCCGGAGAGCGCGGCCGTTGAGGCGGACACGCCCGAGGAATCGGCGTTGATCTCGCTGGCTACCGCGCTGGTGCGGGCCTACTGCCACGATCATGACCTCGCGCATCAGTTGGCCGCCGTGAAGCAGGACATCCGGGCGCTGGTTTATTCGTTTACCCGCGGGGCGCCGGCGGAGCGCTCGCGGCTGGCCGGCGGCTGGCGGGCCGAGACCGTCGGCCGGATGTTGACGGCCTTCTTTGCCGGAGAAAAGCGCGTCGGCCTCCGCCGCGAAGGCCAGTCGGTTCGCCTGGTCGTCGAATGAGCTGCCCGTCATCCCGGAGCGCGTTATAATCCGCGCGAATTCGGGAAGGAACGTACCCCATGCGCGCGGCGCTCGTACAACTTAATCCCGTGATCGGCGACATCGACGGCAACACCGCCAAGATCATCGCCGGCATCCGCCGGGCGCGCGAGGCCGCGGCGGACCTCGTTGTTTTTGCCGAACTGGTCATCACCGGTTATCCCCCGCGCGATCTGTTGCTCAAGGACCACTTCGTGGCCCGTAATCAGGCGGCGTTGAAGCGCATCGTCGCCGCCACGGAGGGCATCACCGCCCTGGTCGGCTACGTGAGGCCCAACACCTCCGGCCAAGGCAAACCGCTACACAACGCGGCCGCGCTCATCGTGGACGGACGACTGGCCGCCGCGCACCTCAAGGCCCTCCTGCCCACCTACGACGTGTTCGATGAGCAGCGCTACTTCGAGCCGGGCAAGGGATTCGAGGTCCACGTCATTCCAACCTCAGCCGGCCCCCGCAAGCTCGGCATCACCATCTGTGAAGACCTGTGGAACAATGAGCAATTCGTCGATCGAGCGCTCTACCCCGCCGACCCGGTGGAGACGTTGGCTCGGGCGGGCGCCGACCTGTTGGTCAATCTCTCCGCCTCGCCGTATTGGTACGAGAAGCAGCGGCTGCGGGCCGACATCTTCGGCCGCCAGGTCCGCGAACACCACGTGCCGCTCTTGTACGTGAATCAGGTGGGCGGCGACGATGACCTCATCTTCGACGGGGGCAGCGCCGCCTTCGCGCCGGACGGCTCCATGATCGCCCAAGCCGCCGCCTTTGAGGAGGACTTTCTGCTGGTCGATCTCACCTCGGCCGCGAACAACCGCATTACGTCTTATCCCGAGGGAGTGGCGGCGGTCCATCGGGCCCTGGTCCTGGGCACCCGTGACTACGTGAACAAGTGCGGGTTCCAGGCGGTGTTGGTCGGGTTGTCCGGCGGAATCGACTCCGCCGTCACCGTCGCGCTGGCCGCGGAGGCCTTGGGCCCCGACCGGGTCCACGGAGTGGCCATGCCGTCCCGTTACAGCAGCGACCACAGCCTCACCGACGCCGAGGTCCTGGCTCGCAACCTGGGCATCGACTATCGCGTGATCGAGATCGAGGGTCCGCACCGGGCGATGGAGAACGTATTGGGACCGCACTTCGGCGACCTGCCGCCGGGACTGGCCGAGGAGAACATTCAGGCTCGGGTGCGCGGCAACATCCTCATGGCGTTGTCCAACAAGTTCGGCTGGCTGCTCCTGACCACCGGGAACAAGAGTGAGTTAGCGGTCGGCTATTGCACCCTGTACGGGGACATGTGCGGCGGGTTGGCCGTCATCAGCGACGTACCCAAGACGATGGTGTACCAGCTTGCCCGGCAGATCAACGCCTCAGCCGGGCGTGCCCTGATCCCCGAAGGATCGCTCACCAAGGTTCCGTCGGCCGAGCTGAAACCGGATCAGACGGACCAGGACACCCTGCCGCCCTACGACCTGCTCGACGAGATTCTGCACCGGTACGTGGAACAGGAGCAGTCGGTGGGGGCGATCGTGGCCCAGGGTTTCCCCGAGCCGACGGTGCGCGAGGTGACCCGGATGGTCGATCGCAACGAATACAAGCGCAAGCAGTCCCCGGTCGGTTTGAAGGTGACCTCGCGGGCCTTCGGCACCGGCCGGCGCATGCCCATCGCGGCGAAGTATATCAGCCCTTGATCTGGGCGAGGATTTCCAACTCGACGCAGGCGTTGAGGGGCAACTCGGCCACACCCACCGCGGAGCGGGCATGCTTGCCGCGCTCGCCGAAGATTTCCGCCAGCAGATCGCTCGCGCCGTTAGCCGCCTTGGGTTGGGCGGTGAAGCCCGGGGCGCTGTTCACGTAGACGCACAGGCGGATGATCCGTTCGATGGCATTGAGACCGCCGGCGACTTGCGCGATCGCCGCCAAGCCGTTGAGCACGGCGATCCGCGCTGCCACGTGAGCGTCCTCGACGGACACGTCGGCCGGCACCTTGCCGGGGTGGAGCAGCTTGCCATCCGCGAGCGGCAACTGTCCGCTGGTGAAGACCTGATTTCCGCAGCGCAGGGCCGGCACGTAGCTGCCCACCGGGATCGCTACCGGTGGCAGGGTGAGTCCGAGGGATTGCAGTTTTTCCGTAGGGGTCACGGGGAATTCTCCTGCTGGTCCGTGGCACCGTCCACCAAGGCGTGCTACTCCTCGGGCTCCAATTCCGCGGCATCCAGGTCCCTCACTCGCGGGGACAACACGCGGTGGAAGTCGTTGAGAGTTTTGATCAGTAGGTCGTGCTGCCGGGGCCAATCATCCTTATCCGAGGGATCGATGCCCTCGAATGTCCGTTTGATGTGACTTTCCTTCCCTTCCGGGAGCTCGCGCCACTCAAGAGTTTCCCCAAGCTGATTCTCGATCTCGGTCCTCTGCTGCATGAGCAGGTTGAAATGAGGTATGCGAGCCTCGCCCGTTATCACCAGATAGACGGACAGGTACTTCTTCTGCTTGCTGACCACCGCAACTAGGGCGAAGCCGCTGCGACCCACAGGAAACGTCATCCCCGCCTGGGGAAGAGGTTTGCCTATCCGAACTGATGCCACCTTGTTCTCCAACAAGCGATTGCGCAGCGCGCTCCAATACTCTTGATACAGTTGCGCCGTTTCGCTTGGAGGTGGGGGTGGCGGCAGCCTCGTCCAGGCGTTGGGTTTCGCCACCAGGTTGAAATTCGGAGCAGGAGCGGAGTTCCCGATCCGCCATAACTCGATTTCGCATCCGAAGAATTTGATCGTCTCCGGGGTGATGCGATTCAGCCAGTCGAGGGCGGCCCTATGCTCTTCGGTGAATCGACCGGCGATCCAGATGATGGTGACGGCATCCAGTCCTGCCGCGTAGGTCAGCAGTTGCCCGAGGTGCAAATGATCAGTCTTTTCGAGTTGGTTCTCAATCAGTACATTGTGGCCAGTTGAGGTATCCACGCAAACGATATCCGCCCGGAAAGGGCCAATGGGCTCCTCGCTCTGTTGAACCTCGAGCTCCTGGCCGATCTGCTCACCCAACAGGGCGATGTTCTCTTCCTGGGCCAGCCATGGTGTGAAGTCCTGAGCCTCGTTCGCCCAGTACTCGCGCACATCGAGCTTTTCCAGCTTGCCGAGCGGCTGTTTGGTGGTCATGCTCTCCTCCGTTCGGGTTGGTCCAGGGCACATGATGTTTCTAGCGTCCATGGTTAAGGTTCGTTTTCGGCGCACGGAACGAGCGGCTCGAGCAGGGCGGTCAGCTTAGCAATATGGATGGTCGCCGCCGCCCAGATGAGTTCCTGCTTGATTTCGCCGTATTCATGGGCGAGCACGTGACGTTGGGCGATGATCGACCTCCATGGGATATCCGGGTGCAAATCGCGAAACATCGATGAAACCTTCCTGGCCGCCTCGCCAATGATTTCGAGGTGACGCTCAACGGCCCCACGCAACATGCGGTCGTTTACATAGTCATGGAAGGTCCGTCCCGCCACAAACTGCTGGACCGCCTTGGCCGCGTCTAGCATGTCCCACAGGTAGGCCCGGTCCGTTCCTTCAGGCGGCATAGATCACCTGCTGGGTGGCGAGAATCTCTTTCCGGCGAAAAGGATTCCGTAGGCCGGAGCTCTCGACCAAATCAACCCCTCGACCAAACATGGCTTCGAGTTCCTCAATCATGTCCACCCAGTCGTACAGGCTCCAGGGGACGTCCGGCTCAAAGGTTATGAGCACGTCGATGTCACTATCCGGTCGGAAGTCCGGGCGGAGTACCGAGCCAAAAAGACCCAATTCCCGAATCCTCCAGCTACGGCAGAAGTCAGCGATCCGGTCATGGTTGATCGAGATACGCAAGCTCATGGATCACCCGTGGAACGACGCTTACCTCCGTGTCGCGGCTTGTCCCGAAGGAGTTTGGTTATTGGCCGCTAAAGAGTCAAGCCCTCACGCAAGCGAATCGGGGCCATCTTCGCTTACGCCAAGGGAACCATCGTCGCCAGGAAGATCGGCGTCCCGGGCTGAGTCGTACGGTGAGAGGGCCTCCGTTTCCGCGTCGGGTCCGGTCTCGAAAGCCGATTCGGCGTCGGGCTCGCGGTAGGAATAGTCGCGGGCCTCGTCCACCTCGATGGGCGTGGGATCCAGCAGTTGAAGCGAAATGGGTCCGAACGGGACTTCCTGGTAAGCCCGGATACGCTTCTGGCGGATCAACTCCAACAGGGCGAGGAACAGACCGATGAGCTGGTTTTTGGTCCGTCCCTCGAAGATCGCAGTGAACAATTGCACTCCGCCGGCCCGCTCCAGGGAATCCAGCACGTCGGTGGCGTGCAGGGCGATGGGGGTGTCGTCGTAGAGAATGTCGTGGGTGGCTTCGCGCCGGCCGGTCTGTTCCAGCAGTCTGCGGAAGGCCTCCACGAGGTCCCAAAGTTGCACATCCTCGATATCGACTTCGCCCGGGTCAGACGGCGGGACCACCGGCTGCCGTGGGAACTTGAGCGCCGCCAGTTCGGCGGCGACCCCCAGGTTGCGGGCGGCGTCCTTGAACTTCTTGTACTCCAGCAGTTGGCGGACCAGTTCCATCCGCGGGTCGGCCAGGTCCTCCTCCTCTTCCACGGCCGGGGCGTGAGGCAGCAGGGTCCGCGACTTGATCTCCATCAATGTCGCGGCCATCACCAGGAAATCGCCCACCACGTCGGGATCCAGACGCCGCAGCAGGTCCACGAAGGCGAGGTACTGGCTGGTAATGCGGGCGATGGGGATGTCGTAGATGTCCACCTCTTCGCGGCGGATGAGATACAACAACAGATCGAGGGGGCCGTTGTAGACCTCCAACTCGACCCGGTAGTCAGCCGGGGAGACGCTTGTATCATGCGATGGTTCAGAATCAATCATAAACGCCGCACGGTGACCAGCCCGCAGGCCTCGCGGACCCGGGCCATCACTTGCTGGGCGACCGCGCGGGCCCGCTTGGCCCCGTCGGCGAGAACGTCCTCGACTCGGTCAGGTTCGGCCTCGAGCTTCGCGCGGCGCTCGCGGGCCGAGCCAAACTGCGCCTCGTACAAGTCAGCCAGACGCTTCTTCACCACGGCGTATCCGATTCCACCTTTGCGGTAGGCCGCCGCGACCTCGGCCGCTTCCTCTGCCGGCGCCATCAAACGGAAAATCGCAAAAAGGTTACACTTCTCTGGGTCTTTGGGGTCCTCCACCGGCGTGCTGTCCGTCTTGATGGACATGATCCGCTTACGCGTGTTCTCCGGCGCGTCGAACAGATCGATGGTATTCCCGTAGCTCTTGGACATCTTCTGCCCATCCACGCCTGGAACCGTGAACGCCTCGTTCAACCGGGGCTCGGGACGCTTGAACACCTGACCTCCATAGGTGTTGTTGAAGTAACCGGCCATGTCCTGGGTCATCTCGATGTGCTGGACCTGGTCCTGGCCGACGGGGACGACGTCGCTGTCGTAGATGAGGATGTCGGCGGCCATGAGGATGGGGTAGCACATCAGGCCCATCGTCGGCATGATGCCCTTGCTGACCTTGTCCTTGTAGGAGTGGGCCCGTTCGAGCAGCCCCCGGCCGGTGACGGTGGAGAGAATCCAGGCCAGCTCGCACACCTCGGGCACGTCCGACTGCCGGAACAAAGCCGCCTTCTGCGGGTCAAGTCCCAAGGCCAGGTAGTCCAGGGCGACGTCGCGGGTGAGTCGCCGCTGCCGCTGGGCGTCCTGCACGGTGGTGAGGGCGTGGTAGTTGGCGATGAAGTAAAAGCACTCGTTTTCGTGCTGCAACTCCAGGTGCTGCCGGATGGCCCCCAGATAGTTGCCCAGGTGCAGCTTCCCGCTCGATTGAATGCCGGACAGCACACGCATGTCTTGAAACCTCCAAACGGAAAACTACGCGGTGGATCGAGTCTTGGCAAGCCGATGGGTACAGCGTTGCGCGTCGATCCCGGGAATCAGTCGGTCCTGGGTTTGGCTTGGTTGGCCACGGCGACGATGGCGTCCAGCTTCTCGGTCACTTCCGGGTCGAGTTTCTCCCGCGGGACCAGACGCGCGAGGACGTGATAATCGGATTTCCGGAGGCCGAGCGGGAGATCGAGCTTCTTGAAGAAGGCCTTGAACAGCGGTTCCAGGAAATCGTCGCTGGCTTTGATGTGGGCCGACCAAGGGCTGGGTTTGTCGAGCTTACCTAGCGCATCGGCCACCTCGTGGATCGCGTCCTGCATGGCCTGCCGATGGCGGTCCCGTTCCGCCATGCCAAACAAGTCATCGGCTTGTTCCCGCACGGTGTAGGCGATGAGGACATCTTCGGAGCAGAAGTAGTTCTCGATTTCACGGCGTGACCACATCAGTTCCGTCAGAGGCGTGCCGGTTTGTAGGCGCTTGTCGAGACGATCGAAGATGGCGATGCCGACCAGGTCTTGCTTGGCCTCTCGCAGCCCGAAGAAGTGGTCGCGGGCTCGTTGGGGTTGGTTGCTGGTCACGTAGTGTACGAACGGACGCTCCAGGTGTTCTTGAGCCGGGTGCCGGAGCACTTCGGCAAACGCACGCAGGACCGCCAGGTCCGTTGCGTCCTCCACATACAATACCCATCCGGTTTGCTCAGCCTGATAGTAGTGTTCGAAGCCGATGTCACGGAGCGCCTTGAGAACCTGCGATGGTCCATCATCCAGGCGATGTGGTTTTCCGACAAAGGCGATCACCACGTCGCGGTCGGCAGCTTCGTTCAACACGACTTCAGAGTGGCTGGCGGCGATGATTTGCGCCCCCTGCTTCTCAGCCACTTCCGTGATGACCCGGTACGTCTGCCGTTGGCGGAGGACTTCCAAGTGGGCGTCGGGTTCATCGAGCAGCAGGACCGTGCGTGGGTTGGAGTACAAGTGTGCCAGCAAGAGCAAGGTCTGCTGGAGCCCTCGACCTGCCGAGGACAAGTCGAACTGTGTTCCTCTTCGCTCCTTGTACGCCATCGTGATCTCGCCACGCTCGGCTATGAATATCGGTGGCAGGAGATCGACGCCGAACAGGTCTCGAATGCTCTCAACCAATGTTCGCCACGGCGGTGGTTGCTCAGAGCTGGAATGGACCTGGAAACACAGGTTCCGCAGGACCTGCGCTGTCTGTCCCTCTCCGATCAGAACGTTGATTCGACCTGGTTCCCACTTTGGTTCGACGGCGGTCAGGCCGGACATGGGGGGCAGAAAGGCCACACGAACCTCGCCGGCTTCCGGCGGCACTTCCATCCGCTCGGGCTTCTTGCCGTCCTCGGTACGCAGGGGGCGACAATAGATGGATTCCTCGTTCGCGTAATCGAACTCCAATCCGCAAGACCAGGTCCTTCCTCCCGTCACTCCCTCCACGTTCACGTCGATGCGGACGTTCTCCGTCTTGGGCTTCGTGACTCCCGTGCTCGGATCCTGAACCCGTTCCACGTTACGGACGTGCAGGTCCCGCCAGAGCAAGTTCGCATCCGGGACGGAAATGGCAAGGAGGTCGCGCCGGTTGATCGTCACGCCCGGACGCTTCTCCGGCGAGACCTTGCCCTTGCGTTTCTCGTTCCAGCGCCGAATGCCGATTTCCCACAGCGCCAAAGCTTGCAGCGCGGTGGTCTTGCCGGAGTTGTTAGGTCCGATGAGGACGACGGTTTTCCCCAGCTCAATGTCGGCCTCCTCGAAACGCTTGAAGTTTCGGATGCGGAGTCGGGTCAGCATGCCGACAGTGTCTCCGTTGGCAGCAGGTCCTTCAAGTACCTCTGCATAAGGTTTTTGGCGTCCTACGGCTCGGGGATGACGACGACGGGCGAGGCGTAGCGACGAACCTAATGGCCGCCCGTAGAGGTGGCGTACGTGCCCCGGACTCCGCCAGCGATTCCGCAAGTGACGTTTTTCGCGTTCACAACCCTCTGCCGTGACCAGCCTTTGCAGCCTCGGCCAGGGTGCCGAGCAGATTCGCATTCGCGG
>JBGPAW010000041.1:0-14802 GCA_041480905.1 Phycisphaerae bacterium | reverse complement strand
GCACCTCGCTGCGCCGGTGTCCGGACCTGGGAAACCCCGTCGGGCTCGGAGCCAGTCCCCTTTTGCCCGGGGCGGTTATAGCCGAGGAAAGATTCGAGGGTTATGGCGGCGAGGACGGCCAACATGGGCATGGCTCCCAACCGGTAGCGCACGCTGCCGACGAAAACCATGTGCAAGGCGCTCAGGTAAAGCGCGGGGAGCAACAAGTAGACGACCACCGCACCGGTCGGCGCGGGCAGCGTTTTGCGCAACACCCACACGCCAGCGAGCGCCAGCAACAGCATCGGCACCATCCATACGGCACTGATCCACCGGACGCCGGTCGAGCGATACTCGGTCGCATTGGGTACCGGGTTCCACATGCGCAGGAACTTCCGCCCGGCCAGCTTGACGATCCGGCCGGGGTCGGCTCGCATCTGGGCGAGTGCGGCCTCCAGGAAATACCGGTTGCGGTCAGCTTCGGGCAGGTGGCGGACCGCCTCGCCGTTCTTCACGTCGCCGAGGTCGCTGGCGCCCGTGGCTTGCGGGCCGACCCCATCATACAAGGATATCCCCAGCCGCGTGGTGAGCCAACACCACTCGCCCACGAGGTTGCGGTTTCGCAGCGCCCAGGGAAACAAACCAGTCGCCAAAACACCACCGACCACCAGGATGCCGACCCACGCCGACCGGTTGAATCGACCCCGGAGCAGGTGGATCAACAGGGCGACGCCAATCAACCCCAGGGTAGACTCGCGGGTGTAGACGCACGCCAGACTCAACAGACCCAGCGCGAACCATTGTCCCACCGTCGGACGACCGACGGCAAATTGCGGATGGCGGACCTGTCCTTGACGTGCTTGACGCCGGTGGGCATCGAGGATGTCAAGGATTGCGGATTGTGGGCTGCGGGGCGCGATGACGAAAACCACGCCATAACTCCACAGCGCCACCAGCAGCGTGACGAACAACGTCTCGGTGAGCACCAGATTGCTGAAGAACACCAGGAAAGGATCAGCGGCAAACATCAAGCCGGCCAGCAGCCCAACGGTGCGTCCGCCTACGCGAGCGCCCAAGACCAAGGCGAACACCGCACCGAGCGCCCCGACAAACCACTGCGCCGTTTTCACGATGGCGATGCCGTTCCACGGCCCGGCCGCCAGGGACAGCAAGGCCGGGTAGAGGGGCATGCGCCCCGCACGAAGCCCCAGCTCATCGACCAGCCCCGTCCCGCGGTGCAGGGAGGAGGCCATCAGCCAGTATTGCTGCTCATCGGGGAATTCCAAAGTCGCCGCGCCGGACGCGCTCATCTGATGGAGACCCCACCCCGCCCGCAGCAGCAAGGCGACGGCGAAAACGAGGAAAGCCGTCGGCCAGTGCCAATTGGGATGGGGGTTCCCGCGCTTCAGCGGCGGTGCGGGCATGGGTCACTCGATCCGCTGGGCGCGGACCTTCAGCACGCGCCGGGTCTGCCGGGTCAGCTTGACCCGCTCGTCGATGCGATAGCCGATCAGCCAGACCGGCCCCAGACGGTCGCAGAGGATGGCCAGCCGGCCGCGCTCCGCCGGCTCGACCTTCGCGTCGATCAGGAAGTCGGACACCTTCTTGGAACCCGGCGCCCCCAGCGGCCAAAAGCGGTCTCCCGTGCGGCGCTGCCGGACGATCAGCGGCGGATGCACGGCCTCATAATCCAGCCATTCCTCTCCCGGATGCCGGGCGCGCAGCGCCGCGGCGGCCTCCTTGGCGGGGAGGGCGACCAGCCTGCTAGTGAGTTCCAGGCCGTGCCGCGGCAACGCGGTCCGGCCAGGCACGTGAATCACGATCTCGGCCGCCAGGGTTTCCCGCGGTTGCTCGGTGGGGACCGCGAACACCAGCCGATTGTAAATCTTCGACACGGTCATGCCGCCGGGCAGGTGCAGTTGCTTGCCGCTGGCCTTGTCCGCGAGCAGGTCCACGACCAGGCTCAGGTGCGCGAAACTGATGTCCTGCTCGCCCAGCTCGAAGGCGGCGATGGCCCGACGCACCAGTTCCGCCTGTACGATCCGGCTCTTGCGGGCCAACGCGGCGACGTTCAGTGACAACTCCTGATCGGTGCGTTCGATGATCAGGGGCTGGAACGACGCCTGCGCCGTCTCATCCACGTATTCATTCATCCACCGGGCCTGCTCCGCCAGCCGCAGCAAGGCCTCGCGCACCTGCGGGTTCACCTGCTCGGCCAGCAAGGGAAGGACCGCGTTCCGCAGCCGGTTGCGCAGCGGCTCGTTGGTCGCGTTGGTGACGTCCTCCCGATAGGGCACCGCGTGGGTGCTGTTGAATTCGAGGATGACCTGGCGACTGTGCCGCAGCAACGGCCGCACGATTTGAATCTCGCTGTCGGGGCGCAAGCGGCGGACCTGGGGGATGCCGGCGAGCCCGCGCAACCCCGTGCCGCGCAAAATGCGCTGCAGAATCGTCTCTACGTTGTCATCGGCCTGGTGCCCGAGTGCCACATAGCCGGCACCGGTCCGCTGGCAGACCCGCTCGAAGAAGCGGTACCGCCGATCCCGGGCGGCCTCCTCCACCGAGACCTGTTGGGCCTGGGCGAGGGCGGCCACGTCCTCCGCCTCGATCGTGCAGGGCAGACCGTATCCGTCCGCGGCGGCCTGGACGAAAGCCGCGTCGGCCTCCGCCTCCTCCCCGCGCAGGCGGTGGTTCAGGTGGGCGATGTGCAAATCGAGTCGCCAGCCCGACGGTTCGTTCAAGGTGACCAAGGCGTGGAGCAGGGCCATCGAGTCCGGCCCCCCCGACACGCCCACCACCACGCGGGCCTCCGGCGGGAAGAGCTTCTCCGCGACGATCTCCGTTTCCAACGTCTTGAGCAGGTCCGCAGCGGGCATAAACCGCCTGCTTTCCACGCCAAGCGCAACACCTCCGGCCCGCCCTGATTGTACCACCGGAGACCACAAAGACGCTAAGACTCCAAGGAATACGTCTGCCACGGCTACGCCTCGGCTTGCACGTCGGAGCCGCCACCGTACAATCACGCGCGGTACTGGAAGCAAAACTATGCGCGCAGCACTCATCGGGTTGCCCCAGTCCGGGAAATCGACCCTGTACGTGGCGGTGACCGGCCGTCAGGTCGCCGCGGGCGAGATGCCCCATGAGCACTTCGCCTCCGTCACCCTGCCGGACGAACGGGTGGACTTCCTCGCGGCCCTCTACAAGGCCAAGAAGGTCGCCTACGCCGCGGTGGAGTTCATGGACGTGCCGGGGTTTTCGCTGGCGGACCGGCATGGCACGGACGAGTTCAAGCGACACCTGCCCGCCATCCGCCAGGCGGACGTGCTGGTCGGGGTGGTCCGGGACTTCAAGAACACGGCCGTCCCGCCCTATCGCAACCGCGTCGATCCTCAGGCCGATCTGGCTGAGCTGTGGGAGGAGTTTGTTTTCGCCGATCTCGAAGCGGTGACCAACCGGATCGAGCGGCTGGACAAAAGCCTCAAAAAACCCAGCAAGACCCACGACAGCGAGAAACACGAACTCCATCTGATGGAAAAGTGCCGGGCGGCTCTGGAGAAGATGCAACCGGTCTCGGCGGCGCTGGCGTCCGAGGAGGAACACAAAGCGACCGCGAGCTTCGCCTTCCTGACCGAAAAGTCGTGGGTGGTGGTGTACAACGTGGACGAGGGCCGGACTTTAGCGGTCCCGCCCGCCAAACCGGAGCAAGCCCAAGCCGCCCTCGCCCTCTGCGCGGAGACCGAGGCCGAGATCGCTCAACTCGAGGAGGCCGACCGGGCGGCGTTTCTCAGAGACTTCGGGGTGACCGAGCCGGCCCGAGACCGCCTCCTGCGTTCGTGCTTCGAGGCGCTGGGCCTGATCACGTTCTTCACCGTCAACGAGAACGAGGCCCATGCCCGGACGATCCCACGCGGCACCACGGCCCTGGAGGCGGCGGGGGGGATTCACGCCGATTTGGCCCGCGGTTTCATCCGGGCGGAAACGGTGGCCTACCGGGACCTGCGCGCCGCCGGGGACCTGAAATCGGCCAAGGCCGCCGGCAAGGTACGCCAGGAAGGCAAGACCTACGTCGTGCAGGACGGCGACGTGATCCTCATCAAATTCAACGTCTAACCATACCTCGGAAACTTCGCTCCAGGAGTCAGCGCATGCCGGAAACCACCGCGGAGGGTGGCATGCCCAAGTCCCCTTGAAGCGCAGCGTCAAGGGGCGCGGGCATGTCTTACAACCCCCTTCCTCTCCCCGCGTCCGGTCGCTAAGCTGCCCGCGCGCTGTCCAGGCGAGTTTCAGGCGAGGTTTTGTTGACTCGTAAGGCAGGCGGAGAAGCCATGACTGAACAACCCAAAAGTCCATTCCGCGAGATAACCCAGCCGTTCATCGACCTCGCCCACGCCCCGCGGGCGCTCTGGGGAGTGAACATAGGTTACGTTTTGGAGGGCTTCGTTTACTTCGGCGTGGTCGGGTACCTGGCCATGTACTTCAACCAGTACGTCGGCCTGAGCGACGTGTGGGCTGGGCGGATGCTGGGCGTCCTGACCTGGGGCATCACACTCTCCATGTTTTTCTTCGGAGGGTTGGCTGACAGATGGGGAGTCCGCGTTGCCATTTTGGCCGCCTTCTGCCTCATGCTGGTGGGACGAGTGTGTCTGGCGGGGGGGCCGACCTTCGGATTGTCAGCTGGCGGAATGGGGGCGCCGGTGCATCTGGTGGCGATGGGAGGCATCCTGCTCGTGGTGCTGGGCTACGGAATGTACCAGCCGGCGGCCTATGCGGCGGTGAGGCAGTTCACGACCGAGAAAACCGCGGGCATGGGCTACGCGATGCTGTATGCCTTGATGAATCTGGGCGGCTGGTTGCCGACCTTTATGCCCCCCGTGCGCCGGGCGATCGGCATCTCCGGGGCGTATTGGGTGTATGCGGCGTTCACGACGACGGCGCTGATCGTAACTTATTTAATCTTGTCCAAAAGGACCGTGCACCGGGCCATTGCCGAAGCGAAGGCCGCAAGCGGCAAGGCCCCGGGCCTGCTCACCGCAGATGGGGCGCTGGCGGGCGGCGTCGCGCAGACGCCGGGACAAAAGGAGCCGTTCTCGGTGGTGCGCTGGCTGCGGAACCACCCGCTGGCCGATCCCAAGTTCGCGTTCTTCATTTTCTGTCTCATTCCCGTACAGACCTTATTCGCCCATAACTGGCTGACCCTGCCCATGTACGTGGAACGGGCTTACCGGGGCACGTGGATCGGCACGAATTTCGAGGTGGCCACCAACTTCAATCCCATCCTGATCTTCATCCTCGTGCCGATGGTCGCGGCCTTGACCCAGAAGCGAAACGTCTACAACATGATGATCGCGGGGACCATGGTGATGGCCGCTCCCACGTTCCTGTTGGCCATCAAGCCCACGCCCGTGACGTTGCTCGGTTACCTCGTAATTATGACTTTCGGCGAGGCCATGTGGCAACCGCGTTTCCTCCAGTATGCTGCCGAGATCGCTCCCGAAGGTCGCACGGGAGCTTACATGGGCGTGGCCCAGTTCCCGTGGTTCTTGACCAAGATGATCACCAGTCTCTATTCGGGGTGGTTCCTTCAGAAGTATTGTCCCCAGCAAGGCGCCCTCCACACCGAAACCATGTGGCTGATCTACGGCTCTATCGCCATCTGTTCGTCGATCCTGTTGCTGCTCGCCAAGGGCTGGATCGGCAAGGACTTCAAGACCAAGGCCGGTTGAAGAAAAAATGAAGCTTACTAAGCAGTCCGCACTGTGGACTACACCCTGGCCAAGGCCGTTACGCTCAGGGCGATCCGCACGCGATGCTTGAGGATTTTCTTCCGTAGGACGTAGAAGCCGCTGGGCCGCTTGGCGAGGATGGGTTCGCCGTCAAGATAGCGCTGGAGATCGTCGCCCAAGTCCTTGGCGGACTGATACCGGCGGGCTTTCTCCTTCTCCAGAGTCCTGAGGATGATCGTCTCCAGGTCGCCATCGACGCGCTTTGAAAGCGAGGACGGTAGGATCGGCGGGGTTTCCAGGATGCGGTGGATGATCTGGGAGGGACGCCCCGCGGTGTCGAAGGGTAGGGAGCTGGTCAGGGCCTCGAAGAGCATCACACCCAGGGCGTACACGTCGGTGCGGGCGTCGATCTGGTCGGGCTCACCGGCGGCCTGCTCGGGCGAGAGGTAGAATAGGGTGCCCATGACTTGTCCGGGCAAGGAGACAGGCGGACCGGCGGTCTCGGTGATCTCATCGGTAACCGCCTCATCCACGGCCTTGGCTAAGCCGAAGTCCAGAATGTGGGGCCCACCCTCGGAGTCGATCAAAACGTTGCCGGGCTTGAGATCGCGATGGACGACCCCGTGATGGTGGGCGTAGTCGACCGCGTCGCAAAGCTGTCGGAACAGAGCCAGGATCGCCCGGACGTCCGGCTGGACCTCGGCGAGGTAGTGCTGAAGGGGGATGCCCTCCACGTAGTCCAGTGCGTAGTAGGGCAGTCCGAAAGCCTCACCGCTCTCCAGGACCCGCACGACGGCGGGGTGCTGGAGTCGCGCCGCCAGTTCCACCTCCCTTTGGAATCTCTGGCGGGCGGACGCCGAGGCCAAGGGGCCCAGCAACAGGACTTTGAGGGCTACCTTCCGTTTGGTGGAGACCTGAAACGCCTGGTAGACGACGCCCATGCCTCCGCGGCCGATCTCGCCCAGCACCTCGTACCCCGGGATCGCGGGAAGCGCCCCTTCCGTAGATAGGGGGGGAACTCTGGCGCTGGCGTCAACCTCTCGCGTGCGGACCCGATCCAGCAGGGCCAGACCTTCGAGGTAGGGGCCCAGGTCTTCGCTTAGTTCGGGGTGTTCGGCGGCGAAGCTCTCCGGGGTCAACGGTTCGCCCGCCTGCCGACGGTCGAAGTACTCGTTGATCAGGGCCGCGATGCGATCATCAGGGTGAGAGCCGTGCTCTGCGGAAAACAACGGCATGGCCCGGGCCTCGCGTCTGGTGCGGGAGCTATGCTATGTGCCACCCCTCATTCTACCACGAAGTTTGCCTGAAAACTACCGGGCAACATCCCGTGCAAATCGAACGCCTGACCTTCATCGGCGGCTATGGTAAGAGCGGTGAACGTGAACCGGTCGCGGAGGTCACCTTGGAGATGGGGGACGTGGTGAGCATCGTGGGGCCGACCGGCTCCGGCAAGACCACGCTCATCAACGACTTGGAAATGTTCGCCCATGACCACACGCCATCGCGCCGGAAACTGCTGATCAACGGGGCGCCTCCATCAGCCGACCTAAGAGATAGACGCCGCAGAGGACCGCCGCCAAGGCCAAATCCGCGCCGCCGGTGATGAACATGTACCGGGCCACCGCCCCGGTGCCGAACCCGTAGCTGTGCAGCCCGATGCCCAGAACGTAGTTCACCCCCACGTAGGTCATGACGATCAGCCAGAAGCACAGCACGCTTTTCAGCGCGGTGGCCAGCCGGCTGCGGGCGGTCACAAACAGCACGACCGCCGCCAACGCACCCCCGAGCGCCAGCACCTTACCTCCACTCAGCGGCGTGAGCCGGAAAGCGACCAGAACGAACAACGCCAGGATCAGGCCGGCGCCCACGGCGTACAGCCACGGCGGGGGACGCTCGCGGTCGATCCGCACGTGCAGGATCGTCAGGTACCCTAGGAACGCGATCAGCGACCAGACTTCCTTGGGGTCCCAGCCCCAGTAGCGCCCCCAGGAGGACGCCGCCCACATGCTGCCGGTGATGATGCCGGCCAACAATAGGATTGCACCCACGTGCATGTACCAATAGTGCAGGGCATCGATGGCGGCGATCCAACTCCGCCGGCGCGGGGCGAAGGCCATGACCCCCAGTTGCACGTGGGCGACGAGCATGGCCAAGGCCAGCACCGAGTATGACACCATGATGATCGGCACGTGGATCGACATCCAGATGGTGTCCAACAAGACCGGCACGATGGGGCGGATGTAATGGTCCAGCGGCAGCACGTCGGCCAGTAGCAGGGCCAAGGCCCCCATCCCGGAGGCGGTGAGCGGCACGCTGCGGTCGCGCATGGCCAGCATCGACAGGATGGCAAACGCCCCCATCCCCCAACTGAGGAACAGCAGTGACTCGAACATGTTGGAGGCGGGAATCCGCCCGGCGATTTGCCAGCGCAGCGACAAACCGTAGGTCAGCACGGCAAAACCCGCCACCATTCCCACCCCCGCCAAAACGTCGAACCAGCGGTGCCGCACGACCAGGGCCAGCGCCGCCAGCACCGCGCCGAACACCATGACCATCCAGGCCGTTCGGAATGGCCGCAGGCGGTGGTAGCGCAACTCGGTGGCGATCCGTTGAGGATCGGGTCGGTAGGCCGCGGGTAAGTCGGCCAGCGCCGCCGTCAACTGCTCCGCCCCCGAGGCGAATGCCGCCGCGTCGCCGGCCCGAAACGCCTGCCCCAAAGCCGTCCAGGCCGAACGCACGGGTTCGAGGTCCGCGGTCGCCTTGCCCGACGTATCCGTCACGGCGCGCCACACACCGGTGGCGCTCTCGCCGTCGGGGATCAGCCGGATGACCTGCCCAGCGAACACGCGCTGGAGTGTCACCAACTTGTCATGGATATCGGAGACCTTGGATTCCAGCGGGTCGGGTTTATGGCCCTCGCCCTGGTTGGCCAATTGGTCGATCAGTTCGTGCAGGCGCGCGTGCGAGATCAGCTCGGCATAGGAATAGACGGTCTGCACGGGGGACAGTTGCAGCTCGTGCCGCAGTTGGGCATTCTTGATCCTGATGAGCGGTTGTTGTTTCCAGGTTTCCGAATCGAAGGTCCAGGCCAACAGCAGCAGCACCGGGTCGTGTTCTTGGAAGAACGCCTCGCCGGTCACTTCCTCCACCAGGTCGCGGGCCAGCGTGTCCAGCGGCATCCACCGCCCGTCGTGTTGCACGACCACCGCCCGAATCGGGTCGAGGTCGAAGGTCGCCGGCAACGACGCGTCCAGCGCCGCCAGTGAAACCAAGAATCCGAACGATGTTAGGAAGTGAAACATCTACGATCTCTCGTGTGATTGCGGATTGCGGATTTCGGATTGCGGATTAAAAACTTAGCCATACCAATTCTCCTGGCGCATGGCACATCACTTTCGGCGGCGCGCTGTCCTGATCGACGCTACTACCAGGGAGAGGATCTCGTCCGCTTCTTTCATCAGGTCCTTCAGCAGAGCAGCGCGGACTTTACCACTTTCAACCAACAGCTCCATCCAATAGAGAGACTCGTCACACTCTTCTTCCACGACACCCATCTTCGCGATAAACTCCGCACAAGATCGGCCCCGGCAGGCTGACCTATAGTTGGCGCCCACTGATGTCGCACAACGAGTAAGCTGCTGACCGATTACCCGTCCTGGACCTGACTGAGGTAAGGTCTCCGTCAGCCGCATTACCCGCAGCCCGAACTGCTTCGTACGCTTCTTGAAATCTTTGGCGTCCATATTCGCCAATCACCCTGACGCCCTTCTTTCAATCCGCAATCCGCAATCCGCAATCGGTCATACCCCTCACCCTGGTCGCGACTTCTCCGCCGCCCGTCGGTCCGCCATACGCATGCCCAGCACCACCAGCATGCCCACGAGCATGGTCACGTAGCCGGTGAAAACGATCGGCTGCCCGGGGTCCCGCGACACGCTCAGGAAGCTGGCCGTCTGCCCTTGGCCCTGCCGGTAGCTCGATTGATAAAACGAGTAGCCGCCGTATTTCAGCGGGTGGTTCATGCTGATGATCCGGCTCTGCGTCGCCCCGGTCGTGGGGTCGGTGATGGTGACGTGGCTCTCGAAGGACCGCGGCCGCATCCCGCCGGGATAGTAGCCGACGCGAAACCGATCCAGCGTCAGCTTGAACCCCAGGGGCACCGCTTGGTTCTCGTACGACATTTCATAAGGCACGCCGTCCACCGTGACCGGACGGGGCTCGTGCTTCTGCACCCCCATCGTGTTGGTGTGTTCCGGCGTGCGCAACGTCAGCAGCAACCCCGGCTCACGTTCCTTGCGTACCGGCTCCACCGGCTCCAGCGTCCAATCCGCCCGGCCGGACTCGAAGGTCACCTTGAGCCCTTCCACCTGCGGCTTGCCGTGCATGGACGAAAAATCCGGGAACTTGGCGAAGGCATACCGTTTCTCGCTGCCGGAGGGGCCGACGACCTCGACCTCGACGGCCGGATTCACCGGCTGATCGGACGCGTTCACCAACTGCTTGTCCTCGCCCACGATGGCGTGCGGCAGGTAGCGCAGTACGCGCACCGTGATCCCGGTGTCGCCCAGCGGCACGGCCTGCTTCAGACCTTGCTCCAGGGAGACCGTGAACGTCGCGCCGGCGTAATCGACCTTGACCACGCCCGAGGCGCCGGACCGGCTGCTCCATGCGCTGTCCGGGAGGAACCGTTCCACCTGGATGTTCAAATCGCCCAGCGTGAGCCTCGGTGTCTGGGGTCGCTCCGCTTCGCGGAATCCCACGAAGACCCGGTCGGTCAGATCAAGCGAGGCACGTTTCTGGTCGCGCCGGTTCAGCACCGTCAGGGCGTCCACGTGGGTGTTATGGCAGACCTCCACGGTCTCGCCCTCCACGAATCCGACGCGCGCGTCCAGACCGAACTGTTGGGTCACCCACGCTCCCCCCAGGGTCGCCAGAATGCCCAGGTGGGTCAGCACGAAACCGATCTGCCGCTTCGTGAAGGGATAGCGCAGGATCACCGCCGCCAGCGAGTTGCACGCGATCAGCGTGAGGATCGTCGCAAACCACCAGGACGTGTAGAAATCTGCCAGCGCCCGCTCCGTGCCGTACGTGGATTCGTAGACCGTGGCGCAGGCCATGCCCACCAGCAGCAGCATCAGCAGCACCGCCGCCAGCCAGAGCGAACCGATCGAGCCGAGCACCCCGAGGACCAGGGTCAGATTCCTCGTCAACGGCGAAACGGACGAGGCCGCAGATCGTGTATCCTGTGTCAAGTGACTAACCATCCCCTATGATGGAGCAAGCCCGGGACCATTCTCGCGGACCCCTATTATGGGAAACGAGAGACCGGAGTCAATCGCGGTGAAACGCGGAACCGGCGCGGATACCGGCAACGAACGCCTCCGCAAGGCGGTCCTCAAATCGTTCCCGGTCGAATTCTCTGCCCCTGGCGTTGCCCGGCAGCTTCATCGGACCGATGCGCTTGGCCTCGCGTTGGAGCGATTCCATGCTGTGAGTCACTCCCTTGAGGATTGCCCGCGCGACGTGGCTGCTGCTCACCCGCGTGCCGGTGGCACGGCGGTACAGCTCGACGAGCTGGTCGAATGTGTCGGCGGTGGACGGGCTGAGGACGAACTCGCGCTGGACGTTGGCCGGCTCCCCTGCCCGTGCCACCACGCGGGGCATCTGCACGACGATGGCCGGCTCTGACGCCGGCATGGACCGATTTCCGCCAAGATCAGGGGGTCGGCTATGCGTTGCGGTCATCAATCGCGCGTCGATACCGGGGGAGCGACGCGACACAAACCCGAAGGCGGTTTTTGCTTCGTCACGGCAGAAGCGCTGCTTGCGTCCTGGTGGGCCTACCGGCGGGGGCTCATCAACTTCGCGGACCTGCGTGTGTGGTTTGCGTGCTTTGAGCTTGCCGCCAAACGCTGCGGGCACGAGAAACCCCTGCGGCCTGTTCGTGACCCTTCTTTCCGGTGTGTCGGAACTGCTCGTGGCGTCACGGGCCCCGTCGGACGCGAGCCCGTTTCATCAACCGAGGGTCGCGGGTTCGAATCCTGTCGGGCGTAGTGACGGATCGGGAGTCGAGCGGTCTTTCGGGCAGAGCCGGGCCATCGCGCCCGGGGTGCTTGACACGATCGGAGGGATCGGTAGATTCATTCACGTAAGGACGGCGGTGGCGGAAACGCCTCCGCTCCTACGGCTGGGGCCGTAGCTCAATTGGTTAGAGTACCGGACTGTCGATCCGGTGGTTGCGGGTTCGACTCCCGTCGGCCTCGATTCGGTAAACGGTTGACCCGCAAGGACTTGTAGCACCTTGCGGGTTTTCTGTTGCGCCGCAAAGTACCTCAAAAGGGTGGTTACGCGACAGGTTGCGCAAAAAATTGACGCTCCGGTGCATCGTCACGCTGTTTTCTTCACCAGCCGCAGACCTTGGAACCCGCTCATCTTGCCGGCCAGTTCCGCCTTGCGGATCGGGGCGGCACTTTGGTAGTGCGCGATGTTGACCGCCGCAACCGAGTGCCCGGTCATCGTCGATGGCGCGTCCGTCGGTCCCGACTTGCACGTCCGGTTCCTCTGGTGGGCAGTGCCGGTGGACCTTGGCGATGGGGTTCGTCCGCAGTTCGGTGAACGCCAACCGCCGCTTGCGGCAGACAGACCGGACCGCTTGGGCCGGGTGCCTGTTCATGGTGAGACCCAGGTAGCGGACCGCGGTCTCGCAGTCCCATAGCGGATCGTCGATGGCGTCGGGATTCTTCAACGTCGGGAGTGGCCTGCTGACGATCAACTTCAGTTGTATCCCCACGCCACCCGGTCCGGGGTCAGGAGACGGTAATATCCATGCCGATCCGCTGTTCGTGGATACCCACGGTCCCGACGATGTGATAGGTACGCAGGACGACGACTTGCACCTCACCGCCGGCTCGCCCGGCATCAACACGGGGAGCAACTATGCGCCAGACCTGCCGGCGGAAGACCTCGAGCGCAACCCGCGAATCCGGCAGTGCCGGGTAGATATGCGGGCATGCGAGTCGCCGTATCCATCTTCCCTGTTTGACGCCTGCAACAGTAACGGGAGCGATGACACCTGTGATGTGTATGATGCCGTGAGCGCGGACTGCAACGAGAACCACGTTCCGGACGAATGCGATCTGGTGGACGGAAATAGCGTCGACTGCAACACCAACGGCTGGCCTGACGAATGCGAGCCGCCGGCGCTCTTGACGGCGGCGGTGCCGGCAGACCAGTCCAGCTTCTGGCGGTCGGCCAACAACGTCATCCGGCTGACTTTCGGCGCGGACATCACGGTTCCCGAGCCCGGACAGGTGCGGATTCAAGAGATGTTGCCCGACGGGGCCTTCGGGCCGGATATGTCGGCGAATGGGTTCACGTTCACCGTGGAGGACGTCGTGGAGGGCGCTTGGGAATCCTTTGGAGGGCAGGGTGACGCGATTGTGTCATTTGTTTCTCCCGCGGCCGATGCGCTGGTGCAACCGGCCTCAGCCCCGACCGGGGCGGCAGATAGTAGCCCAGGGCGCCAGCCCTGGGTCGAATCGCCCTCAGATTCATTAAGCCCTGAAAGGGCGACAGACAGTAGCCCAGGGCGCCAGCCCTGGGTCACGGAGGCCCTCGGGAATTCAAGCCCCGGCGGGGCGACGGAAGTGATCCCGCATCCGCGCATCCTCAAGATTCAGGAGAACGGGCCGGTATTGACCCATCGGACGTGGATCGCCGTTCGCAATCTCGGCGGTATCGGCGGCTGGACGGGGGTGGGGCCGTTCGAGGTGCAGTACGTGGTGCAGGTGGGTGACGTGAACAACGACGGCAAGGTGCTGGCCAACGACCTCAGCGCGGTCTTCCCGAAGATCCCGACCAACCCCGCGGGCGACCAGGAGCGGGCCGATGTGAACGGCGACGGCAAGGTGCTGGCCAACGACCTCAGCGCGGTCTTCCCGCGCATCCCGTCACCCCCCGTGCCCAAGCCCAGCGGGCACTGATCGGCGTCCGCAGGATCAACCTGCCGTCCGCGACCAAGCTTCCGCCGCGTGTAGTCAGGAAGTTTGGCATCATGGGAAGGCGAGCCTCCCGGCGAGCCGAATCGAACGGCTCGGCAGTAGCCTTGCCCTCCCGCCTGTCTGCGGACAGGCAGCGCTTGCCAAAATTTCTGGCCACACCCCTTGCCTTGCCGGTTGCAAAAACCGCCCTAGGAAGATACCCCATTTTGCGCCTTTTCGCCGTGCGGGAAACTCGTCGGGAGATTAATCCGGGGTGAGTAGGCCCGGTAATACTGATAGTAACCTCATGCCAGCGCAAGTTTTGCGAACGGGTGGCATGCCCAAGCCTTTGACACGTTGTGTCAAGGGCGCGGGCATGATGCGTCTCTCGAACGCCAGCGTTTCTTGGTGAAGTCACCGTTATGGGAATCCGATGACCCCTCATTGAGCGAGCGTTTGGATTCTCGACCGCACCATTAACACGAATAACCGAGTTTCGTAAAGAGCGAAGCCATGCCCGGCCGACCGCGATTCCTTCATCGCCACGTCCCCTTCGTTGAACGACCGGATAAGCCGGCTCCTCGTGTTCAAATATTACCTATATTACCCATCCGTGCAGATAAGCAAATTTTGCCTATCTACGCCAGACTATCTTGTTTAACAGTTGAACTTGTGCTATAAGCGGCGCGCCGGGCGAGCGTACGAAGGAGGCGAATCTTACTGACAGGGGAGACCCACGACTATGACTACGATTCGGACGGCAATGACGCTAGGTAAACCCGGGACGACGGATCCCACGGAGAAGACCTGGAAGCGGTACCTGCGGAGCCGCAACCTCGAGGATCGCAATCGCCTGGTGGTGCACTACAGCCATCTGGCCCACACGCACGCGGCCCGGCTCTCCCGCAAGCTGCCGGCCCAGGTGTCGTACGACGAAATTTGCAGCGCGGCGTTTGACGGCCTGATCGAGGCCGTCGAGGCGTTCGATCCCGCGCGGAAGGCCAAGTTCGAGACCTTCTGCCAGCAACGGATTTCCGGGGCGATCATGGATTGGCTCCGCAGCCTCGATCCGCAGAGCCGCACCGTGCGGACCTTCGAGAAACGCCGGTTGCACATCAAGG
>JBGPAW010000040.1:0-14817 GCA_041480905.1 Phycisphaerae bacterium | reverse complement strand
TTCGTCATGCGCAGGCGATTCTGGTGTTTAGGGCTGGGTACCCTCCTTACGTTGAGTTCGGGCGTGGTTCTTGGTTGGGAGTATGACAAGAACAAGGAACACCCAGACGGCGCGAAGACGGTGAAGGAGTTGAAAAAAGATGGGGATTACTACATAGTCAAGGGTGCGGACATGCACAACCTCGCTGCCGATCTGATCGGCGAGAAGATTCGCTTCCAAGGTTACGCGAGAGAAATCAAGAGGTTTCCCTCCAAGATGTTGCTGCTGCTATCCGAGGACAACTGCTACTTCGTAATACTGTCTTGGGGATCGCTCGGGAGAATCCCCGAAGATCTCAGGAAGCGAATCGAAAACAATGGAGTAAGGCCAGCCGGCGGGATCATCAATCGTTACGAGGGAGACCAGCTCACCCTCTACTGCACGGTTGACTCCCTCATGCCTGAGAGCGGTATCAACAAGAGCGCCCTAAAATACAAATCCTGCCTTGTTAAGGTAGCTGACAAGTGGGAGAAGGGGTGGGTGGGGGAAAAGAAGGAGAAGCCCGAACAAGCGAGTTCACCCGACAAAAAATAGACTCGGGCGGGTGGCCCAAGTCTTCAGACTTGGGGGAGTGATTGGAGTGCGGACCGTCGCGGTCCTTGCCAGCACGAAGGCTGACTCACGACCCACCGCCGCGGCCGCTGAAACACTCAATCCCCCAGATCCATAGGACCTGGGTCACCCAGCCTATCAAAGGTAGGTGTTCACAAAGCTTCGGGGCGTAATCACCTTGATGCCGCGATACCCTGATATCGCCAGAAGGTCTTTGTCGCCGCTGACGATCATCGCCACCCTCGCAGCCAGCGCGCAAGCCAAGAACTTGTCGTCCTCCGGATCCCGGCAAACGGGTGCTGGTAGGCTCGGGGCCAGGCAGACCTCGGCCATGACGACGAGCAGATCCAGGATGGGCGACAGGTCGATCTGCGGGAATTGAGCGCGCAGCTCAATGCCGACGTTCTGGTACTCCTCGAGGATTTCCGGCGATACGACCAAGTCAACCTTCCGGTCGCGCCAAGCCTGGAGAATCCGATTCGGTGGTCCGGCGAAGAACACACCGGACACAAAGACGTTGGTATCGAGCACGATTCTCACTTGCGGCCCCGGACGCGGCGGACGGCCTTGGTCACATCCGACCGCTTCAGACCGGCTCGTCGCGCCTGCTTGCGGGCCGCCGCCACCAGATCGTCGAATTCCTCGAAGCTGGGCGCCGTGATCGACTTCAGGATGATCGTGCCGCGATCGCCGACAATCACAAACCGGCTGCCCGCCTGCAAACCCAGCCGCCGCCGGATCTTCTCCGGAATAACGACTTGTCCTTTGGCCGACATCCTCGTGGTTGCGGGGACCGACATGGAAGAAACCTCCTCCCGTTTTTCTTATCGGTCAAATCATAGCCCCAAGGGCTGCCGATGACAAGCTACGCGACCAGCATTGGAGAGGCGGGATACAGCGGTCGGTCCCGAGCACGGCCGGCGAGACGCCGGGCGCTACACGTTGGGCCGAAACGCCTTCATCAAGCCCACGTAGACCAAGAACGAAACCGCAAAGCTGATGAACCACGCGTAGTGGTACAGCTCGATCCAAAACGGTGCAACCGGCAGCGAGGTGACCGTGCCCAAGAAGCCGGGCGCACATGGAGCAATGCCCGCCAGCAGGGCGACGAGCGCCCGCGGGTTCACGCCGCGGGTGTACCAATACGGCCCCTCCGAGCGATACAGGCCGGGCAGGTCCAGCCGAGTCCGGCGGATGAGGTAATAGTCGGCGATCAGCACGCCGCCGACCGACCCCAACAGCCCGGAGTACGCCACCAGCCATTTGAAGATGTACCCGCTCGGGTCGGCGACCAGGCGCCAGGGTTGGATGAGGATGCCGATCAGGGCGGTGATCAGACCGCCGGTGCGGAAGGAGATGCGCCGCGGCCACAGGTGGGCGAAATCGTTGGCCGGGCTGACCACGTTGGCCGTGATGTTCGTCGCCAGCGTCGCCAGGCACAACGCAAACATGGAGATCACCAGCACGGCCGGGTTGGTCGATTGGGCCAGCAGCACGATCGGGTCCCAGATGGGCCGGCCGTAGATCACCACCGTGGCGGAGGTGACCGCGACGCCGATGAACGAATAGAGAGCCATCGTCGTCGGCAGCCCCAGCGCTTGGCCGAGCACCTGGTCGCGCTGCGAGTAGGCGTAGCGGGTGAAGTCCGGGATGTTGAGGGCCAGGGTGGCCCAGAAGCCGACGTTGGCGGTCAGCGCCGGGAAGAAGAAGATCCAAAACTGCCCGGCCTTGGGTCCACCAGGGACGAACGCGGACGGCTGGGAGAGGATGGGGCCGAAGCCGCCGGCCCGACGATAGGCCCACGCCAACAGCAGCAGTCCCAAGGCGATCAGCAGGGGGGCCTTGATGTTCAGCAGAAAGCGGATGGTCTCGATCCCGCGGTAGATCACGAACAGGTTGATCGCCCAGAAGAATAGGAAGCACGCGAACTGCGGGGCGCTGATGCCCAGGAAGGGCTTCGGCAGCGTCTCCCAGACGGGAAAGTAGACCGCCAGGATTTTGAAAATCGCCCACCCGCCGATCCAGGTCTGGATGCCGAACCAGCCGCAGGCCACGAAGGCTCGCAACATCGCGGGAATGTTGGCCCCGCGCAGGCCGAAGGGCGCCCGGCAGTAGACCGGGAAGGGGATGCCGTAGCGGGTGCCGGCGTGCGCGTTCAGCACCATCGGGACCAGCACGATCAGGTTGCCCAGAAAGATGGTCAGGACGGCCTGCCACCAGTTCATGCCGCCGTCGATGAGCGACGAAGCCAGCATGTATGTCGGGATGCAGGCGGACATCGAGATCCACAGCGCCGCGACGTCCTTCAGGCCCCACTTACGGCCTGCCAGCGTGGTAGGGGCCATGTCAGGGCTGTGATAGGCTGAGCCGCTCAGGTCTTCCCGCAGTTCATGGATGTCGTCGGTCACGGTGGCCCATTCTCGGTAAGACGGCCGCAAGGCGTCAAACGCCGGCGCTAGTGTCCTGTCCCAGAAATAACTTGACAATACGAAGGGCTCGGGTATCATGCGGAAATGTTCACTCCCGCACCGGTTCTGTTCGTCGACGGTAACCAGCGTAAAGACTTGACCCGCCTGGTTGGCTCCGGCAAGACGCCGCAGAAGATCGCCCTGCGCGCCCGCATCATCCTGATGGCCGCGGAGGGGACCCCCAACAACACCATTGCCCGGCAGTTGGTCATCTCCCGGCCCACGGTCATCCTGTGGCGTGGTCGCTTCGCGGAAGGCGGGGTGCAAGGAATCCTCCAGGACGCTCCTCGTCCCGGCCGGCGCAAGGCCCTCGGGCCAGACGTGGTCACGCGGGTGGTCCAGGCCACGATGCAGACCACGCCCCCCGCAGCCACCCCGTGGAGCGTGCGGAGCATGGCCCAGGCCCAGGGACTATCGCGGATGACCGTTCAGCGAATCTGGAAGCAGCAGGGCCTGCAGCCGCACCGGGTGGAGAACTTCAAGTTTTCCAAGGATCCGCGTTTGGTGGAGAAGTTGCGGGACGTAGTGGGGCTGTACCTCAACCCACCGGAGCGGGCGCTGGTGCTGTCGGTCGACGAGAAGAGCCCGATTCAGGCGTTGGACCGCACCCCGTCGCTGCTGCCGTTGCGGCCGGGGATACCGGCCCGTCAGAGCCACGATTACAAGCGGCACGGGACGACGACGCGGTTCGCTGCCCTGAGCATGCTGGACGGGAAAGTCATCGGGCAGGGCCGGCCACGCCATCGCAGTGCGGAATTCGTCCGCTTCCTGAAGAAGATCGACCAGGACACGCCGGGCGAACTGGACCTCCACCTGATCGCGGACCACTACTCGACGCACAAGAGTCCGATGGTGAAACGCGGGCTGGTGCGGCACAAGCGGTTTCACCTGCACTTCGTGCCCACGGGCAGTTCATGGCTGAATAGGGTGGAGCGCTGGTTCGAGGAGATTACGCGGAAGCGCATCCGTCGCGGGACGTTCCAGAGCGTCCGGCAACTCCTTGATGCCATCACGGAGTACCTGGAAAACTACAACGGCAATCCGGTGAAGTTCACCTGGACCAAGGATGCGGATATGATCCTTGCCAAGATCGACCGTTATAAAGAAGCGTCAGGGACAGCACAATAGCGTGAACGCGCCGGAGGTGATGCTTAAGCGGGCCTGGCAGTAACCCGGCCGCAGATCGGGAAACTCCATCCGGTGGGTCGCCGCCGGCACGGGTACCGAACGATGTTCCACCACCGCGCCCGCGGCGTCGAGGAGATCCACGGCGGCGGATAGTCCCGCTCCATCCTGGTCCTGAACGGTGATGTGCAGGGTCGGCACCTGCGGGGCGACGAAAATGTTCCCCGGCGCACCCGCCGACAGGCTCACCCAGGGCAGACGATAGACCAGGATGTCGTCAAACCACGCTCCCGCGTGGAGGTCCGAGGGTTCGATGTGCCGTTCCGGCCGCGGAGTCGGGTCCCAGATCGAAGCCTGCTCGACCCAGAGCGTCAGGCCCATCGCGTCCGCCTCCCGCGGACCGGCGGGCACAAAGACCTCCACCGGCTGCCATTCGGCACCCGAGTCGGCTCCCCCCACCAACCGCCCCTGGCGCTGCGTTCCGGCAAGCGGAGTCCCCTCATGGTCGAGGTAGTAGGCGGTGATCGTGGCCCGGCTGGTCCGCAGGTCGTTCGGCCTGATCCAACCCACGACCAGGTAGTCGCTATTCGGGCGGATGCGCGTCTCGATCCCCCGGTAGCGAAACGCCACGTTGCGCCCGTTCGTCTCCAATTAGAATGACGGAGGAGCCGTCCGCCCCACCGTACGGTCGAACCGTCCGTCGGCGAAATGGGGAAAGGCTTCCCCCGGAAACAGCTCCCAGAACTTGGGGATGGTGCCCAGGTTGTCCGGTTCATCGAAGTCGAAAACCTTAACGATGCGTTGATGGTCGCTGCGCGTCCAGTCATCCGGTGTATGCTCCTGAGCCGCCGCCGGTGGGAGCCCGGCCAGGGCCGCCAGCGCAGCCGCCAAGGCCCAGCACCATGACCGCACCTGGGTGCCCCATCTCTGCGGTAGCCGGGATGGGCAAGGAACGTCGAAGCGGTCTCCCACCCCTTTCTGCGAAAGGGATGGGGCACCCGCGGGGCGCAGACCCATTCCCCGGTTCATGGCCTCAACGTACTCCATCAAGGTGGTTATCGGAGTTCTCTCTGGCCCAAATTAGGCCGGCGGACTCTCCCAACCAGAAGATCGCGGAGCGTCCCAAATCGAAGCTCCCAGAAAGAGCCCCGGCGCGGACGGAGGCTTTGGGTGTGGCTGTAGGTTTTGGCAAATCGGGAGGGCGAGGCTTCTGCCGAGCCGCGTGATTCGGCTCGCCGGGAGGCTCGCCCTCCCTGGTTGCCAAAGTTCCTGGCCACACCCGAGGCTTTCGGAGGGAGGCCGAACCGCTACCATATCGCGTTATGACCACTTTACTCGACAGCCGGCGGTACCTCTCCAACTTTGACACGGCCCGCACCGGGCACGTCTTCACCGACGTGCTGGTGATCGGCAGCGGGGTGGCCGGCGCCCGGGCGGCGCTGGAGGCCCAAAAATATGCCGACGTCATCCTCATCACCAAACGCACGCTGATGGACACCACCACCAATTGGGCGCAGGGCGGCGTGGCCGCCGTAACGGGAGGGGAAGACTCCCAGCAACAGCATCAGGAGGACACCCTCAGCGTTGGCGGCGGGCTGAACCATCCCGCGGCCGTTGAACTGACCGTGCGGGAAGGGCCTGCCGAAATTCGGCAACTCCTGGAATGGGGGATAGAATTCGACGTCTCACCCAGTGGGTTCGCCCTGACCCGCGAGGCCGGTCACCGCCGACCGCGTATCCTTCACGCCAACGGCGACGCCACCGGGCGTGCCCTGATGGAAACGCTCGCTCAACAACTTCGTGCCGCTTCGCGGATCCGCGTTTTTGAAAATTGCTTCGTCATCGACCTGCTGACCACGGGGGACGGCTGCGTCGGGGCCGTCACCTACCACGAGAAGTTCGGCCATCAACTGGTCTGGGCCAAGACCACGGTGCTGGCCGGCGGAGGGTGCGGTCGGCTGTACCGCGAGACCACCAACCCGGAGTTGGCCACCGGAGACGCCGTGGCCATGGCCTACCGCGCGGGGGCGCATCTGCGCGATCTGGAAATGATCCAGTTCCATCCGACGACGCTCTACATCGCCGGCGCCAGCCGTGCGTTGATCTCCGAAGCGGTGCGCGGCGAAGGGGCCTGGTTGGTCGATCGCGCCGGACGGCGGTTCATGCCCGCATTTCACCCCGACGCGGAGCTGGCTCCTCGCGACGTGGTCAGCCGCGCTATTGTCACCACGCTGGCGCAAACGCAAGCCACCTGCGTGTACCTGGACGTGCGACATATTCCCAAGGAAGGTTTCGCCCGGCGTTTTCCATATATTACCCAGTGCTGTGCTGAGTTCGGCATCGACGTGGGGCAGGATTTGATCCCGGTCCGCCCTGCCGCCCACTACCTGATCGGGGGGATCGTGACCGACCTGGCGGCGCGCACCACCGTGCCACGATTGTATAGCTGCGGCGAGTGCGCCAGCACCGGCCTGCACGGCGCCAACCGCTTGGCGAGCAACTCCCTGACCGAAGGCCTGGTCTTCGGGCGCATCGCCGGTAAAGGGGCAGGTGGTGAGGCCGCCGCCAGCGCCGCCCCCGCCGGCCCAACCGAGCTGCGCAGCCTGACCCTCCCTTCGCCCAAGACGCCGTTGGACCTCGCCGACATTACCAACAGTCTCAAGAGCCTGATGTGGCGGAACGTCGGCATCGAGCGCCACGGCGATCGTCTCCACGAGACCGTGGAGATTGTCGAGTTCTGGGCCCGCTTCGTGCTCGACAAAGTCTTCGACACGCCGGCGGGTTGGGAGGTGCAAAACATGCTCACCGTCGCCCGCCTGATCGCCGCCAGCGCCCACCGCCGCTGCGAATCACGCGGGGCCCACTTCCGCTCGGACTATCCCGACACCGACGAACGCACGCCCCCACGCCATACGGAAGTGCGACGGAAAGAAGGGGGATTCGTGATTGAGTTCTCGCCGGTCGGGTAGTCGCGGGAAGGCGAGGCTCCTGCCCAGCCGACGGGAAAAGGCTCGTCAGGACATTCGCCCTCCCGTGAGCCAGGAGATTCGCACCAATAGGCGGCTGCTCACTCAGTGGCGCCGTGCCCGCGCAGGAACTGGGCGAGGTTCTCGTGTTTGTTCTGCACGGCACAGTGCAGCGGCGTGGCTCCGCTCTGATCTTTCGCGTTGAGTTCGGCACCCTTGGCCAGCAGTATCTCGGCCACCTTGGCCAACTCGCCATTGGCGTCAATGCCCCGGTCCTCCTCCGGGATATTGGCGAGGACGTGCAGCGGCGTCATGCCGGCGGCATCCTTGGCCTTCACGTCCGCCCCCTTGGCCAGGAGCAGTTCCGTCGCCTCCTTACGGAAGCGCATGGCCGCGTAGTGCAACGGGGTCGCCCCACGCTGGTCCGCGGCGTTGACCACAGCCTGATGGGCGGTCAACTGCTCAATAACCGCCGCGTGGTTGCCTTGGGCGGCGTAATGGAGGGGGGTCCGTCCCGCACGATCCTTGGCGTTCACGTCGGCCTTGTTGTCCAAGAGCAAGTCCACCACTGCCACACGGCCCCTCAAGGCAGCGCCGTGCAGCGGGGTCATACCTTCCGCATCGGCAACATTGGGGTCGGCGCCGTTCTTGAGGAGTAGTTCGGCGATGTCCGCTCGCGCGCCGGCATCCTGGTCGCCGCCGACGGCCGCGAACGCGACCACGTGCAAGGGCGTCATGCCGCGCTTGTTCTGGGTCTTCACGTCGGCCTTGGCGGCCAGGAGCGCCTCGACCGTCTCCTTGTGGAACTGTCCCACGGCCAAGTGCAGCGGCGTGTCGGATTGCTGGTCGGCGGCGTTCACGTCGGCGCCGCGGGTCAGCAGCAACTTGACGACGGCCGCATCGCGCCCCAGGGCCGCCGCGTGCAGCGGGGTCTGCCCCAGGGCGTTTTTGGCGTTGACGAGTTGGGGAGACGCGTTCAACAACGCTTCGACCCGCGGGAGGTTGCCGGCCTGAGCGGCGGTGTGCAGGTCCAGGCCTTCATCCGCCAGGGCGTACGCGATTGGGCCGAGCAGTATCCCCGCTGCGACCAGAAACACCTTTGCCGTATTCATGGCTGATCTCACTGCGTTAGAGTGGTTCATGCGTTTACTCTTTGTCGCGGCCTGCGTCGCGCGGGCCGTTCGCTTTGTAGCGGCCTGCGTCTCGCAGGCCGTTCGCCCGGCGACGACGCCGGCCGCTGCGGAACCTATCCGGGCCCGGAAGCCTCCAGCAACGGAACAAACTCGATCAAGTCCGCCAAATCCACGGCTCCGTTTCCATCGAAGTCAAAAGCGGCGCGGCAATCCGTCGACGGCGCGGGACCAAAGCAAATCTGGAACCAGCCGAAGTCGACCAGGTCCACGTCGTTGTCGCCGTCGTAATCGCCGTCGGCGCTGGGCGCCACCACGGAGAAAGTCGCGTTGCTCTCGTCCCAACTTCCGTAGTTCCCGCCGAGGTAGGAGCGCACCCGGACTTTGTATTGGGTGCCCGGATTGGTCGGCGTCCAGGGGGTGGACATCGCTCCGGGCGCGGTCAGGGCGATGATGTCGGTCCACACCGTATTGTCCGTAATGAGTTGCAGGTCGTCGATCCAAGCTGTGTCGCTTCCCCCCGAAACGCTCTGGTCCTTGGTGTATTCCCACTTGAGGGTGTGCGTACCGGCGGGGACCGTCGTCGAGTATTGCGTCCAGTTTACCGTGCCGGCGGCGTGGATCAGTCGCGTGCTATCGACATAGAAGTTGAAGTAATCATAGCCAGGCTCCGAGCTGACGCGATACCAGAAGCTGGCGTTTCCGCCGCTGGCCGTCCGTGTCATCCATGTGGTTTGGCTGTGCGTGATGGTCCCGGCCTTGGCCGATCGTGCCCCCGTGTGGTACGAGGAGGTGGAGGTCACCCACGGTGCGTTTCCGCCGGTGGTGTAGTCCGGCCCCAGGGTGGTCCGCTCGAAGCCGTCGTTGACCGTGCCGGTGGAGCCGTAATTCTCGGTGTTCTGGACGTGAAACTGGGCCGCCGGATTGCCGGTCCAGGTCACGGTGGTCGGCACGCCGGCGGTGAGCAATTCGCCGCCGTTGGGCGAGACCACCTGCGGCGCACCGTACATCGGCACGTCCACCTGCGTAGCATTGCCCGCGCTCACCACGACGTTGTTGACCGTGACCGGATCGTACCCGGTCGCCGTGAAGTTCAGGCCGTAGGTACCCGGTCGCAACATGCGGTGGTAATCGCCCACGTCGCGGTCCGTGTAGATGTTGTGGTTCCGACCCGACACCGTGACCGTCGCCGTGAGCGGGGCACCGGTCAGCCCGTCGGTGACGATACCCCGTACGCCAATCAAGCAGGTCTCGATGTAGGCCAGCATCGACGCCCGGTTGTCGTTCCACAGCGTGGGGATGTCCGAGGCCGGCGGCTCCTTGGTGCCCAACTCGATGGTCACTTCGTTGCCGCCCATGTAGCGATAGTCCCAGTCCTGCATCCCGCCGTCGATCGCATACCACTCGGCCCCGTTGGTAATCCCGTGGTAGAATTCTGCGCTGTTCCACATCGGCAGATTGTGCTGCGAATACTGCTCGCTGATCCACACGAACAGGTCCTCGTCCGGCGTCGGCGAAAACACCGATCCCATCCCGTCGTTGTCGAAGGGATAATTCACCACCAGGGCCCCCCCGTGGAAGTTGCACGCCAACGTGAAGGAACGCCCGAACGACCAGTTCATGATAACGGCGGTCTCGGGCTGGCGGCCGGTGGTCGTATTGGGGTCGCCGTTGGTGCCTTCCGGGAAGTTGCGGTTCAGGTCTACGCCGTTGTTGTTGTAGCGGCTCCGGGGGCTGCGATCATAACCGTCGGGGTTCATCAGCGGCACGATCCACAGCTCGACGTTATTGACGATGTTCGTCGCCTGCGGGTCGACGCCGTAGTTGGTCAGGAGCCAACTGGCCAGGTTCAGGCACATCTTCACCCCCGTGATCTCGTCGCCGTGCATGGTGGAGATGTACTTGAATTCCGGTTCGTCCTCCTCCACCAACACGTTGTCGGAGATGCGGATGGCCCACAAATGTCGACTCTGAACGCTCAGGCCCAGGTCGTACCGCTTGGCCAGGGCGGGGTAGGCAGTCTCCAGGTTGGCCAGGGTCGTGCCGACCTCGGCATAGGTGGGCCACGTATCCGCCAAGGCCGGAAGCGACCCGAGCACGAGGAGCAGTCCGGCCATCATCACCGTACGGTAGTTCGGTTTCATATTCCCACTCCATGACACGCGCGGTCATCCACGGGAACGGTCGACAAAGCTTTAGTATAGCAGGTCGGGGTGCGGGGTGTGCAAGCGCCGTGGGCGACCGAAAACGATTTTCTCGTCCCAAAATCAGCAACGCTGCGAAGATTGCGTAATCACTTTCATTTATCCGCTCACGCGCGCCGTCCGTCGGGACAATACCTTAGCCCGCGCGGTCTTCCGCGCGGTTCACGCAGGCGGCCACCGCGATGTCACCGGTGACGTTGAGCGTCGTCCGGCACATGTCTAGCAACCGATCGACGCCGAGAATGATGCCGATGGCTTCCGCCGGTACGCCGACCGTTTGCAGGACGACGACGACCAGGGGCAACGACCCGCCCGGGACCCCCGCCGTGCCGATCCCCGCGAGGACCGCCATCAGCGCGACGATCACTTGCTGGGTGAGCGACAGGTCCACGCCGAAAACTTGCGCCAGAAACAGCACGGTCACGCCCTCGTATAGGGCTGTGCCGTTCTGATTGGCCGTCGACCCGATGGTGAGCACAAAAGCGGCGATCTCCCGGCGGACGCCCAGGTTCTCCTCGGTGACGCGCAGAGACGTTGGCAGCGTGGCGTTCGACGACGAGGTGGCGAAGGCGGTCAAGACCGCGTCCGAGATGCGGGCCAGAAAGCGCGCCGGATTCATGCGCGCGAACAAGCTGACCACCAGCGAATACACCCCGAAAAAGTGGATGGCCAGACCGCACAGCACCGTCAGGACGTACCAGGCCAGCGTCTCGAGGATATCGACGCCGAGGCGGGCCGTCAGAGAGAATACCAATCCGGCGACGCCCAGCGGTGCCAGGCGCATGGCCCAGCCCACGATGCGCAGGACGACGTCATAGAGTCCTTCCAGCACGGCGAGCAGCGGCTGCGTGCGCTGCGGAGCGAGCGTGACCGCGATGCCGAAGACCAGCGCGAAGAACATCACCGCCAGCATGCCGCCGCCGGGAGAGCTGCCGTCAATGGCTCCCACCATTTCCTGCAACGGGTTCTTCGGGATGATGTCCAGCAGGGTGTCGCGGAGCGGTTTGGCCTGCCGGGCCTGGGTCACTTTCTCCGCGGCCTGCGAGGCATATCGTTCGCGCAAGGCCGTCCGTTGCGCTTCGGGAAGGTGCATCCCCGGACGCACGACGTTGGCCAGCGTCACGCCGAGCACCACCGAGCAGGCGGAGAGCATCACGGTGTAAACGAGCGTCCGCAGCCCGACGCGCCCGAGCCGGCGCGGGTCGCCCATGCCGGCCACCCCCAGCACCAACGCCGAGAACACCAGCGGCAGCACCACCATGAAGATCAGCCGCAGGAACACCTGCCCGACCGGCTCGGCGACATTGCGCACGACCCACGCCAGTCCGGCGTGCGGCGTCCCGTCGGCCTGCGCAGGACAGAGCGCGTTGGCGACAATCCCGCCCACGGCCCCGACCAACAAACCGATCAGGATTTGCCAGTGCAGGGCCAACCTGAGGGGTGCCGGTGCCCCACCCCTTCCCGGCGTGGGGGACGGAGTTGACGGCATGGTGTCAGCCAACAGTCAGTCCTCCATTCGGAGCCATTGCCCGCCGAACCCGCTCCGGCACTCGCTCCGGCCGTCCCCGGCTTTGCCACCGGTGCCCAGCCGGGGTAGACTAATTCCACAGGATGAACAATGCCAGCCGGAGAGAATCATCCTGTTCGGCAGCCGCGCTCGGGGCACGGCCCGCACGTCCAGCGACATCGACCTGCTGGTCATCGCGGGATCCCGCAGGCGTTCGTGACCACTGCTGTCCGGGAGGGAGCCGTGCTGTATGAAAAGACGTATTGGGCGAAAATCCAGGAGCGAAACCGGGAACGGACATCCAAGCCTACGGACTGGTCAACCGCAGCCGGACCATGTTCAGCGCCGTTTTGCAGGCCCGGTCGCGGAGGGCTTCGCGGGGCAGGTGCGGGGCGAAGCGGCACGGTTTGACCTCGACGCCGCCTGCGTCCGCCAACCCGAGGTAGACCAGGCCGACCGGCTTGACCGCCGTGCCCCCCGTCGGGCCCGCGATGCCGGTGATCGAGACGGCCAAGTCTGACCTGCTGCGTTCGCGGCAGCCCGCCGCCATAGCTCGGGCGACCTCCTCGGACACCGCGCCGTGGGCCTCCAACAAGGCTGCCGGCACACCCAGTAGCTCGACCTTGGCCTCGTTCGCGTAGGTCACATACCCGCGCAGGAAGTAGGCGCTGCTGCCGGAAATGTCGGTAAGCTGCTTGGCCAGCAGGCCGCCGGTGCACGATTCGGCGGTGGCGATGGTCAGTCGCCGTTCGGTGAGCAGCCGGGCGACGGCCGACATGAGCGTGTCCTCGCCGGTCCCGAAAACCAGATCGCCCAGGATAGCGCGCAATTCTCGCTCGTCCTGATCGGCCAGCGTCTCCGCCGCATTCGTGTCCTCCGCGCGGGCCACGATGCGCACGCTGATGACCCCTTCCGACGCGGTGGTTCCCACCGCCGGATTGCGCCCCGGTTCCATGAACCGTTCGATCCGCCGGCCCAGGTCAGCCTCGTACGACCCGAACGTGTGTAGCGCCCGAATGGCGATCGCCTCTCGACACGCACGGGCATCCGCCCGAATCTGCGCCGCCACGGCCTCGAACATCCGCTGCATCTCCCGCGGCACGCCCGGTAGACAGAACACCCGGCACGAGCCGATCTGCGTTTCGATCCCCGGAGCCGTCCCCACGGGGTTTTCTATGATCGTCGCTCCGCGTGGAATCAGGGCTTGCACGGGGTCGGACTCGGACGGCCGTCGTCCCATCCGGGCAAAACGGGCTTCGATCTGGGCTTGGGCCTCGGGACACAGCTCCAGCGGTTGGCCCGACACGTCGCCCAGTGCGAACCGCGTGAGGTCATCCCGCGTCGGGCCCAGCCCGCCGTTCACGATCACGATGTCCGCCCGTCCGGCAGCCGCCTGGATGGCCTCGCCCAGCCGCTGCCGATCGTCGTCTACCGTCACGTGCCGCACGACCGTCAGGCCGATCTCCGCCAATCGGCGCGACAGCCAGGCCGAGTTCGTGTCCGTCACCGCCCCGGTGGTCAACTCCGTCCCCACACTGATGATTTCCGCGATCATGCCGGTCCCAGCTTATCACGCCCGCTGCTGAGACTCCAAGAGGCGCTGAGGGATGAAGGGCACGAGCCTCTGTGGCATCGTCCCGTGTGGGAGACGAACACCCGTTTCACGTGAAACAGGTGCGGCGTGTTTTCAAGTGAGACTGCGAAGCGTGTTTCACGTGAAACAGATTTGGTGGGTTTCAAGTGGGACTGTGAAGCGTGTTTCACGTGAAACAGGTTTGCTCGGAAGAAAGGCAACAAGGCAAGGGGGAATGGGGAATGGAGAATGGAGAATGGGGAAGGAAGAGGGGCGGGCGGAGTGGGCGGGCGCGCGGAATCCCTGCGCATAGTCCTTGGCGCGTGATCGAAAAGAAACGCCGAAACGTCCCAGCGCGGCTTCCGTCCGCAACCAAAATAGCCACGAAAAGGCTTAAAAGGCTCAAAAAAAGATAAAGATGATGAACGCAAGCGGGTTTTTGGCGCTTCTTGAGCCTTTTCGCGGCTGATCGTCTTCGAGGCCCGCGAAGATTCTGGCGGATAGTAATACGGCAGCTTCGGGGAGAGCCACCACGGATGAAGCGGATGCACGCGGATCCGGCCGAACAGGGGGCGGCAAGACCGGGAGATAGGAGCGGGGGTTCGGACCTCAGCACTCGGGCTCGGGACTCGAGACGCACAACCCAGGATGAGGTTCCCCCGGCTCCGGCCGGAGCGCCCGGAGGCGCCGACCGGCGATAATTCTCGGAAAAAAGGAGGCGCGCCATGGGAGCGGGGCGCTGTAGAATGGTCGGAGAGGAACGGACGGGTAGGCGGGCAAGAAGATCGGGAGACATGTCGGCGGAATCGCTCCGCGGTCGTCCGGAGTGCGACGGATTCAAGAAGGAGGGAAGGGTCATGTGGTCGAAGGGTTGTTTCCGGTGGGCGGTCACTCTGACCCTTGGGACGCTGGCCCAGATGGTCATGGGCGCCGGCCCGGTGTCGATCCCCATCGACCGGGCGGAGGTCGAGCGGGTGCGGGCCGGCATCCGCGGCCGGACGATCATCGTCGATTGGCACGGCACGTGGGATTACAGCACGATCCAGGAGGGGCTGGACGCCTCCACGAACGGAGACACGATCATCGTACTGCCGTCGGCCGGCTCGCTGGACGGAGCGTACGTCGAGAACGTCGTCTTCCCCGCGCGGGCCGTTGCGCTGCGGAGCATCAACCCGGAAGATCCAGGCATCGTCGCGGCGACGGTGATCGACGGCAACGCGTCCGGGTCGGTGGTGAGGTTTGCCGAGGGGACG
>JBGPAW010000039.1:0-15024 GCA_041480905.1 Phycisphaerae bacterium | reverse complement strand
TCGGGATTCCGGTTCAGGAGAATGATTGGGAGGTACGATGCGATGTCGATGACGAGGGTGTTCGAGATCGTGGTGGGGCCGCTGCGGTCGCGGAAGGTCCGGGTGGCGCTGGCGACGGTCGTGGCGGCCTACGCGGCCGAGGTGGGGCTGCACGTCTCGGAGGAACTGGTGTTCACGATTCTAGGGGTGGGGGCGGCCCTGATCCTGGGGATTGCCCACGAAGACAACGGGCGCACAAGTGCCACTTTTCCGCATGCCCTGCCGGAACCGGGTGAGGAGACAGGCGCGTTCCAGGGTGTAGAAAAAACTCGCAATAGGGGACTTGACGGGACGGCCCCCGATGCGTAAGCTTATGTTTGGTCTCATAATCTGCGGTAATTTAGGCGGTTTCGCGGGAATGGGCGGTCCTCGTTGGTCCGGGGAACACGGCAGCTAATCGCATGTCAGAGAAGGTGACCAGTCAAAAGGAGATGCCGTCGCTACTCGTCCCGGAGAATCGGTGTCTCCGCGTGGCGCTCATTCGCGATCTTTCCTGTCGCTATCAGAGAGACTGCAAGGAGCTGGGCGATGATACCCGGGATCCGCTCGATCCACAGAACATGTGGCGGGTCGCGGGGGCGTACGACTTCCTGCGTGTGGAAAGCTTTGAAGACCTTGAAGATTTGGGAAGTCGAAAGACCGACCTGGAAGTCGAGAGCGCTTTTCAGGAAGTGCGTAGCCTCGTACTCTTCCCCTACCGAGGTTTTAATCCTGGCGAAGAGTTCGTGCGCAAGCTTGAAAAGAGGGATGAGAAAAAATCCCCTCTGTTGGTCCTGACGCAGATTGTGTTGTCTGCTGTGGCCTATGAGTTTGGACCGGGTGAAGGATGGGTACTTAAGGCCATTCGCAGTCTTATTGCGCTTGTGAAAGAAGAGTCCGACAAGCTGAGCTGTGTCGTTCCGGAGACGGCGTATCTTGGAAGCTTGAGTGGACCCGATCTGGTGATCGTCTCGCTACCGCGGTCGGCTGACGAGTTGGCCGGGGCCCATGCGTTGGCGCGAGTGGCGCGAACTATGCGTCTGGGCGCGTTACGCCAGCGCACTTGCGGCGAGGACGTGCACCGCAACTTGGGAGGCGATGAGAAGTGTCCTGGCCACGCGTGTGTGCTGGTTCAGCCGATGCTGGCGTTCTGCCCGAGCCAGCAAGCTCTCTTTGAAGACCAAACCTTCGCGAAGGCAGAACGACAGCACCGCATGCGGCTCAACTTTGACTTGCGAGTCTGCTGCGGTCACGAGTTGGGCGTCATGCGGGACGTGACGCAGGTCGCTAAAGAACATGTCCTGGGGTCTCGGGCCGAAAGCGGGTGTCGGCTTTGCGGCGAGGTACACCCTCCGGTCGCGTTCGACACCCTCCACTCTGACCATTCTGGAAAGAAGAGGGCTGCGCCCGCGTGGGACCACTACCCGGTCCGCGGGAAGTTCTATCACCTGGCAACGTTCACGGAGGTTTGGAAGAAACTCTGGTTTAAGCGTTCTTGGCGTGATCGGAACCTGGTCTCCAGTTACACGGTGCTGTCCGTGTCCGACGATGCAGACGACGTGCCAGGCCCGTCGGGTTCCGCAGGGCGTCCCATTTGGGCTATTCACCAGGACGTGGATGCTGCGCTGAAATTGATTAAGCAGCAGTTGGACACTTTTGCGGAGCGTTATCTTAACCGCACTCAACAGCGGGAATTAAGAAACCTCTATCGTAGTTTTCACATGTGTTTCTACCGCCCGGAGTTGGCCGGGGTATCCCGCGACCTGTTTCCGTTTTTCCGCCAGTTGGGCGCCGCGTTCGCACTCCTGGATCAGTGGGAGGCCTTCTTTTCGAAGGGACCAAAGTACGAGTTGCGGAACCGGTCGCTGTGGTTTCCGGCGGAGTTGAATCGGCTGATCGCGCACTGCAACCGGGCCATCCGCAATCGTCTGGAACACCGTTCCACCGTCGCCGACCCTCCTTTTCCCTTAACGCTTCGGGACGGCGCTTGCAAGACCATCAGCGCCTACACCACGGTGCTGTACCTGTGTTGGGAATTCTTCCGGCGCTCGGAGGCGGATCCCCTGCCGGGTGGGACGCAGGATAATGACAAGGGTGCGGATCACTTTGCGGCTTGCGTGCGCGTGGGGGGCGACGGGCGCGTGGTGTGCGAGGAGCTCCTTACGATGTTCCGCGAATTCGTTGAGGAGAACACGGAGCGACGTCTTTCGTCCGGCAGGAAAGGATGGACGGCGCGGTTGCTGGCGCTGGACATCTCCGGACCGCCGTTGCGTCGGCCGGAGGTCTCAATTGTTCATAGTCTTCATGAGGTCGCAGAGTTAAGTGACTTCATCATGTCACTGCGTTGCAGGGGTCTGCGCGCGTGCCTTAATTTATGGGTCCAGCGTGAGGCAATTCTCGCCTTCGGTTGGGAGACGGCTACTCGCGTCACTTTCCCCGAGGGCAAGAGGGATCTCTCTCCAAGCGAGGAGAAACAAGTCGGGAAATGCTACGAATCGAATTTCGCCGTCTTTGCCGCAAACTTCGTTCCCTATTGCCTGGCCAAGCTGCACCTGAAAGATAGGGTGATCTCCGGCGCGCAGGTTGTCAACCTGTTGCTCTCCCTGTACCCCAGCAATCACCCCCTCGCGTTCGTCGATCAGTTGACCACGGCGCTACACGACGTTGGGACACGCAGCACCACATTCGCGGCTTTCACAAAGGACTTCCCCGCACAGGCGCAACCCCAGTACGCGGGGCTGTGCACCGAGGTGGCGGCCGGCGACGGCCTGTTGCAAAGGCTGCGCACCGTGAAAGCGTTGGTTCAGGAAGTATATGCCGACTGCGGGATGCATTCCGCCCTCATGGCTCTGCTCTCATCAGATCGGTCCCTCAGTTCCGATGACAGAACGGACTGCCTGGCGAAGGTATTTACCAGCATCCTGCGCTTGACCGCCCAAGCTTACGCCTCTCATGAGAACGCACGCCGGGTTGCGGAGTCCGTGCTCCTGCGGTGGGCCATCCAGGCGGCGGCTGCGGGCGGAGGGGATTGGGCTCAAAAGTTCGAAAAGTGCATAAACGAGCTGGCCTCCGCGGTCCACTCCGTGTGCCCTGAGGACATGTCGGGCTGGCTGCAAAGCAAGCGAGAGCACCAACCTCAATTCGGAGAGGAGAATAGCCTGGTCGCTGGCCTGCGCAAGTTTTCTCCGTATGGGGGACCGAGCCCGATCGAATTCGTGGAGATCAAACCTGGTGACCGGGAGAGGAGCATCCTGAGGGCTTTCTTGGACTGTTGGAGCGCTCCTACGACGTCGGCGCGTCTTACACTAGTCAGCAGGCTCTGGGCGCGGTCGGTCCGCCAGGCCATCCCGCAGATGTTTGTGCTGGCTTGACAATGGGCAAGCGGTGTAATAATATCACGAGGATGTGGGCGATGGATGAGAACTTGGAAAAAACGAGAGGAGGGTGGGAGAAGCCGCTACGCCATCAACGGGATTACGTTGAGGAAGCCCCCAGTTCGATCATCCGCGGGGCCGTTGATGTGTCTCTTCTTCCCGCCTGGGACAAGGACCCTCTGGAGGGGTTTGTGGGATACCAGGCTCTCCGTGAAGCGGTAAATAGACTTCTTGACAAGCCGGGTGGCAGCCAACTGGAAGACCCGCCACATAGCGGGGACCCCTAACCGAGCGCGGGGTCGACCATCGCGCTTCTCTTAAAGTCGGCAAGGTCGGCGCGGTTTGCCTTCCGGCCAATTCGATCTAGTCGAGACAAGCAGGCTCGACTTCTGCAGGGTCAGGCTGTCCTGCACGCTGAAGGAATTCCACCGCTCTTTCGGACGCTGCCTGTGGGGCTCAGCAATTGTTCTTATCGGTTTGGCCAGGTAGCCGCGAAGAGCCTCGTTCGCGGGCGCGTTTTTCCAGAATGCAGGATAGGAAATCCCCCTCCGCCGGCCCCCCTTTCGCGGGATCAATCTTGCATACTGGCAGGAGACTGACGTCGATTCCACCGTGGATGATGCTGTGGCCGATTTGTGTGTAGTCCACGGGCATGAGGCGGATGAGCTTCGGACGTTCTGGACTCACAGGGGGATACTCTCGCGGCGAATGTACCAGGATAACTCAATATTCATCGGGGAATCATGCCCAAGACTTCCGCTTCAGAAGCCGAATCGCGGGGTTTTATTGAGGGCGGGGGTGCCGTGCTGGCGAAGTCTGCGGCGGCCTACGCGGCCGGACCGGGCGAGCGGGAATGAAACAGCGCCGAGGATCGCATGGCTTGTCAGTGTAGCTTGATGAAGCTGCACTTTTCGTGCCCTGGGGCGGTGCGGGGGCCAGCAAGGCGGATGTGGCGGGCGGACATTCAGTGGCACTGTACACGCCTCAACCGTGCGTCGTCTTAACGGCGACGAGAACGCCGGTGGCCCATAAGAACGACACGCCCATGTCGAGCTTCGGCGTTCGGCGTCCCGCGTTCTACTCCGCGTTATTCGGGAGATATAGTCCTTGACACGCCGTCGCCCGTTCCGTTAAACTGAGCTTCTGAGGCAACTTGCAAAGGGAGGGTAGCTGGTCCGACCGAAGCCGAGCGCCGAGGGGGAGCGGGCGCGAAGGCTTCAGACAGACTGGTCCATCCGCGCGAGAGGATGGTAGAGAGAGTTGGTTTCCGGCGCATCGCCTGATGCGCGGAAGTCGGCTCTTTTTTTTCGCCCTGCGGTTGCCGGAGGAGCGGATGGAGGCGAAACGCAACAGGACTGGGGAAAGGAGAGCCAGTCGCATGGCACACATCATCGCCGGCGAGGGAACGTCCCGGTGGGGCGATTCCATCCTGATATTACGCACGGTGAACGGGCGGAGGTCCGGGCGAGCGCCGTCACACCGACGAGAGCATCCGGCCGCGGTGAGCGCAGGCCGGTTCGTTCGGATAAAGGAGCATATCGTTTTCGGTTACGGACGCGTGTAAGGAGCGGGGATTTCCAGGAGGTACGAAGATGAGGTGGAAGACAAAACTAGCTTTGTTGAGCGTCGTACTGCTGTGTACGAGCGCGATGGTCGCCACCGCCGTGGGGGACAATCTCGCGGAGCGGGCGAAGAACGCTGGGGAAGTCCCCCGGTCCGAACTGAAGCCGCCCGACGGCTTCGCGACGTGGGAGGAGGCGGATAAGGCCGCCGAACAGGGTCTCAAGCCCGAACCCACCGGGTTCGACGAACCGATGTCGCTCTGGCCGGTGGAAGCGGAGGGAGAACAAGGCGGCCAAGAAGGGTCGCGGGCCGCGTGCGTGGGCGACAAGGACATCAACGGCGTCGGCACGACCGCATGGACCTACATGACCAGCACGTTATACCACGATCGTCGGTGCACGACGATCTATCTGGCGTCGGAGTTTGCGTGCACCGAGGGCGGACAGATCAACGGGATCCGTTACTACGTCTCGACGGTCTCGGGCATGGCGCTGACGAACTTCACGATTCGCATGCGCCACACCGCGGCCTCCGCCTATACGACTCCGTATTGTTTCGAGAACACGGGTTGGACGGTCTGCTACCAGGCCACGACCACCCTCAACACCACCGGCTGGAAGACGTTCACGTTCACCACGCCGTTCACCTACAACGGGACGAGCAACCTGGAGGTGGACGTGAGCTTCAACAACGCCTCGTATACTGGAGGCGGAGCGGTTTACAGCTTCACGGGGACCGGCAACCGCACCAAGTACGCCTACTGTGATAGCTGCAACGCCGATCCGCTGAACTGGACTTGCGGCAGCCCCAACCCGACCATGTACGGGACGACGAGTGTGCCGCGGGCGCAGTTCATCTTCCCGCCGCCGGAGTACGGCGCGTGCTGCAACGGCTACACCTGCACGCCGAACATGAGTCAGGCGGCCTGCGTGGCGGGGGGCGGGATCTACCGTGGCAACGGGTCATCGTGCACGCCGAACCCATGCCAGGCCGCGTGCTGCATCAATTTCCAGTGCTATGACTACAGCTCGGAGGAGTGTACCGCCGGCGGCGGTACGTGGTATCTGGGCCAAAGCTGCGCCACGTTCTTCTGCCCGCCGTGGAATGACAACTGCACGGCGGTGACGCCGGTTACGCTGGATTCCGGCGTGCCGGTGATGTTCACGGGGGACAACCGCGGCTCGACCAATGACTGCGCGAGCTTCGCGGGCGGCCAGACGTGGCATGCCGTTACGTTACCGGTCACGTATGCCTTCTGGGACGTTACCCTGGACTACTGCACGACGGCGGGACCGTTCGGCAACGCGTGGCTGAACTGGGCCACGGGATGCCCGTGCCCCGGATTCACGACCGCCGGACTGTTCAACACCACCACGTGCGGCGATGGGAACGTGACCATCCAGTGGCCCGGACAAGCCGCCGGGACGTACTACTATCCGGTGATGTGGGATCCGCCTCCCGCTCCCACGGCGGAAGGGCCGTACACGCTCCACGTGGTGGCCAATCGGGGTTACTGCGATTCGCGCGCCACCACCACGGCTGACGAGACGATCAAGACCGTGGTGTTCAACACGATCAACAACACGACCACGGATTGCGACAGATACAACAACTTTACGAGTATCTCCACGGACATCCAGGTCGCAAGCACGTATCCGCTGAGCCTCACCATCGGGGACTGCGAGGGTACGGGCTGTTACTCCAAGTGGGCCGCGGTGTACATCGACTGGAACCAGGACTGGGACTTTGATGATGCGGGCGAGACGGCGTGGACCTCGGGGCAACTGACCGGTACTCCATGTCCGGACATGACGGTCACCGGCAACATCACGGTCCCCGTGGGCGCCACACTCGGGCCCACGCGGATGCGGGTCATCGTAAAGGAAGTCACGAGCACGACGCCACCGCCTGCGTGCGGCACGTATTCGTGGGGGGCGACGGAGGACTACACCGTGAACGTCGTCCCGGCACCGCCGGTCGGAGCCTGCTGCTTCGCGGCGGACAACTGCCAGAACCCGATGACGCAAGCCGACTGCGAGACCGCCGGTGGCGTGTATCAGGGCGACGGGTCGGATTGCGACCCGAACCCGTGCGGCGGGGCCTGCTGCTACGAAAACGGCAACTGCACGATTGAGACGCCGGCGGACTGCGCCACCCTCAACGGGCTGTATCAAGGGACCGGCTCGCTGTGCGCGAAGTCGTGTCCGCAGGCGGGTGCCTGCTGCTTGCCGGACGCGAGTTGCGTGGAAGAAGCGGACTGGGCCTGCACGGCGGACGGCGGCGTGTTCAAGGGCGTGGGAGTGGAGTGCACCAGCGTCCAGTGCCCGCTGCTGATCGTGGCTTTCCCGTTCGACACCGATCCCGGCTGGACGATTGATGCCGGTAGCGAGTGGCAGTTTGGGCCGCCGCTGGGTCTGGGAAGCGTCGATCCGACCGCCGCGCACACCCCCCCGAACGTGTACGGCTACGACCTGACCGGACTCGGAGCCCAGCTTGGCAACTACGAGATCAGTCAGCCGCAGTACAACCTGACCAGCACCGCGATCAACTGCGCCGGGTTCCAGAACGTCGAGCTGCGCTTCTGGCGCTGGCTGCGGGTGGAGTCGGCGACCTATGACCACGCCAGCGTTCAGGTCTCCAACGACAACACGAACTGGACGACGATCTGGAACCACACGGGAACCACAATCACCGACACGGCCTGGACGGAGTACACCTATGACATCAACGCGGTGGCGATGAACGAGCCGACCGTGTACCTGCGGTGGACCATGGGGCCGACGGACACTTCGGTGGAGTACTGCGGGTGGAACATCGACGACGTGTCGATCTGGGCCGCGGAGATTCCGCCGATGGGAGCCTGCTGCATGCCGCCCGATTTCGCCACCTGCCAGGACGGCAACATGACCCAGGCCCAGTGCGAAGGCCAGGGCGGCATCTACCAGGGTAACGGCTCGGTGTGTACGCCGAACCCGTGCGTGGGGGCCTGCTGCGATACGGACGGGACCTGCGCGGTAGTGGTCGAGACGGCCTGCACCGGCACGTACCAGGGCGACGGGACGGACTGCACTCGGATCGCGTGTCCGCAACCGGGTGCGTGCTGCGTGGATGACGGGACCTGCTACCCAAGTACGGTGACCGCTCCGGGCGACTGTGCCCCAGGCGACACGTACCTGGATGATAACACGGTTTGCACACCCAACCCGTGCCCGCAGCCGGGTGCGTGCTGCGTGGACGACGGGACCTGCTACCCGAGCACGGTGACCGCTCCGGGCGACTGCGCCCCAGACGACACGTACCTGGGTAACAACACGGTTTGCACTCCCAACCCGTGCCCGCAGCCGGGTGACAACTGCACGAATCCCAAGCCGCTGACGCTGTCGCTGGCCGGCTTGCCGGTGGTCGATAGCGACACGACCTGCGGGCGGGACAACGACTACGCCGACACGTGCCTGGGCTATTACGACGGCGGCGAGGACATCATCTACGAGGTGACCGTCACCGACGACATGTGCGTGAAGATCGCGGTGGACGGCGCGCTGACCTACGTCGGCGTGGCCGTTGCCAGTACCTGCCCGCCGGGGGCCACTTGCGTGGCCTTCGCGACCAGCTCCGCGGGTGACCCGATCATCACCGGCCTGAATCTGACGGCGGGCACCTACTACATCATGATCGACACCTGGCCGAGCCCGACCTGCACCGCGTACACCATGACGATCTCGGAGTGCGTGATCGTGTGGAACGACAACTGCGCGGGAGCCACCCCGGTGGGCGAGGGCACGCCGGCGGTCATCGGCAACAACTGTGACGCCTCGGCAACGGACGACGCCGAAGCCACCTGCCAGGCGAACTCGAACAAGGACCTGTGGTACGACTACCTGGCTTCGTGCAGCGCCACCGTGACGATCGACACCGAGGGCAGCGCCCAGAGCGACACGGTGCTGAGCGTGTGGGACGCGTGCGGCGGGACCGAGATCGCCTGCGACGACGACAGCGGCACGGGCCTGCTGTCGACGTTGACGATCAACGCCGTGCAGGGCACGCACTACTGGATCCGGGTGGCCTCCTACAGCACGTACTGCGGTGGTCTCAACCTGAACATCGCCTGCCCGCCGCAAGGGGCCTGCTGCCACGACGGCGGCTGCACCATCGAGTATTCGGGGGCCTGCACCACCATGGGCGGGACCTACCTGGGCAACAGCGTCCCGTGCGGCACGCCGGACTGCAACGGCAACGGCGTCAATGACGCGTGCGACATCGTGGCCGGTGCGCCGGACTGCCAGCCCAATGGCATCCCGGATAGCTGCGACATCACCGCCGGCACCAGCCTGGACTGCCAGCCGGACGGCACCCCGGACGAGTGCCAGTTGGACGCCCCGAAGGCGATCGTGATCAGCGAGGGCTTCGAGGGTACGGTACCGCCGGCAACTTGGTCGGCGGGGGTTACCAACCCGTCGTTCACCTGGCAGATCGGGACCTACCTGCCGCCCGAGGGCGTCCAGTTTGCCGACTGCCTGTACGACCCGGCCCTGGTACCGCAGGATGAGTGGTTGCTCACTCCGGTACTGAATATGTTCGGGACGGTGACGCTCACGGGTAAGACCATGGGCAGCGCGTACTGGGGCGTCACGCCGTACGACAACTACGACGTCGAGGCGTGGATCGTGATCGGCGACGTGGGTGGCGGTGATGACACGCTCATCGCCCAGCTCGATCAGGATCACTGGGTAGTGAACTGGCAGTGGGAGGACTTCTCCTACACGTTCCCGGCGCCGTCCGGGGCGTTCCGCATCGGCTTCCGCTATGTCGGCGTCGATGGCGCCGAGGCCGGCCTGGATATCATTACCGTGGAAGGCAGCACCGGACTTCCGGCGAACGACTGCAACACCAACGGCATCCCGGACGATTGCGACATCCTGTACGGCACGAGCCACGACTACAACCACAACGACATCCCGGACGAGTGCGAGATGTGCGGCGACATCGACGGCGACGGTGACGTGGACATCGACGATTACTGGGAGTTCGTGGGCGCGTTCGGCACTTGTGCGACCGACCCCGGGCATTGCTTGACTCACCCGCAGACGCAGTGCTGGAATTCCAGCGATTGTCCGGGCGGGGAGGAGTGCCAGTTCAAGTACAACCCGGCGGCCAATTTTGACGGGGACCAGTGCATCACCCTGGTGGATTACCAGGCGTGGTTGGTGTGCTACCGGATGGCCAACGGGAAGGACTTCAAGTTGCCGCGTCCTGGTGGGCCTTATGCTCCGCAACCGCAGCCGCGGCCGGCGCCGCGACCGGTCGATAGCGGGGGACAGCCGGTTCCCACCACTCCCACACCGGTGCAACCCGATACCGCCGCTCCGCGAGCATTGCCGCAGACGGCGCCATAGGAGTTAAGTAGTTTCCGGTTCCTGCCGGCTGCGGAAGACCTCCGCAGCCGGCGGGGCCGGGGTTAAGGCTCTCGTAACTTTCAAGGAAAAGTTTTCTCTCTCTCATACGTTGGGAAATAACAAGCAGGTTTAGAAGCACCAGCTCAGGCTTGGTGCGTAAGGAGGTTGAAGAATGAGATGTAGGAAGATGACATGTACGCTACTCGCGGTCGCCGCCGCCCTGGCCGCGAGCCCGGCGTGGGGTGCGGTGACGGTGTGGTTTGATCTGCAAGACTCGGAGATCTCGGCGCCCGGCGGAACGACGTCGGTGGAGATCTGGGCCAACTTCGCGGAAGAAGCCATTGTGGGTTGGGGTCTGGATCTGAACATCGACTACCCGGGCATTGCCCACATTGCCGACTACGCGACCGACGTGACGATCGGTCCAGACTGGTCGGCGGCGACGGCCCCGGACGGCGACTACCTCGCCGGGTTGCACTATCCCCCGGGCCCGGGTTACCTGGGGGACCACTTGCTGGCGACGCTGGAGTTCACCGGCGTGGCGGAAGGGATGACCCCGATCGCGCTGAGCTACACGGACGGCGATCTCACCGAGGGGTTTGCCGTGGACCCGGATTACATCCCGCCGATTTTCGACGACGCGACGTTCACGCCCGGTACGGTGACAGTGTTGCCGGAGCCGGGCTCGTTGGCGTTGTTGGCGCTGGGTGGTTTGGCGCTGCTGCGTCGGCGCTAAGCTAGCCGCCAGGGATGGCGGGCGAGAGCGGGTTTGGCAAGTGACGTTACGGCAGGGTCGGCTTCAGCGGCCGACCCTGCTTCTTTTTGCGCCGGCGCGGAGCAGGTCAGAGGAGTGCGTCACTATTTATGCGATGGATGCTTTTCCGAGCCGCGACCGTGAGGGAGCGGTTGAGTGCCTGGCCCGGCCGCGCCGCTCCCTGACCCTTGACATCAAATGTCAAGGGCTGACGGTAGCGGTTCGGACCTGCCTGCCCTGCCCGCCCGCAGGCAGGCGGCAGGCAGGTAAGTGCGGCTCCAGTGGAGGCACTACCTTAGTTAGGCGGCAACGGCGGGGTGGGGCCGGTGGAGGGTTTGCGGTCGTCGGTCTGGCGGAGGAGGTTCAGCCGCGACCGTCCGTTCGTACCCCGGAGCCCGTCCGGTAGCGGGGCGGGATAGACCCCTAAACGCCCCCGGGGGCGAGCGTTGCCCGAATCGTAAAGCAGTCTCGAGTAACGCCGCGGGCGAAACAGTTTGCGGGTCAGGAGCTCCCGTACGGTGACGACCGCGGCCCCCTTGGCCACCAACTGCCGCAAAGCGAAGTCGGCCGCCGCCGCGTTCCAATAACCGCAGCCGTCGACAATGATGGTGACCGAGCGGTGGCGGGCCATCAAGCCCAACGCCAACGCTTTGATGGAGCGCTCCAACCCCAACCCGAAGAGGAGGTATTCGCGGGCGAGTAACTGGGTGAGGAAGCGATCGGCCTTGGGGTTGGCCAGCAGATCGGTGGTGCGCTTGCGGAAGATGACCTGCTGATGACGCTGGAACAAATCGAGCGGAACGGTCATGGTGTTGTCACCTTCGACCGCCACGCGATTGGGCAAGAGCGTGAAACGTAGTTTCTGTTGCCCGCCGGAATCGTCCAGGCAGTGGGGAGGCCAACCGCCCGGATCGAGCTCCTGGGGGCGATGGGACTCGAGCGACGAGATCACCGGGACCTGATTGCGCAAAGTCCAAGCCACGATGTTGCGTAAAGCCGGGATCAACGCGTCGGCATTGGCCGCGCGACAGGGCCCCTGGGTCTTGAAAAAGTCCCATTGCGTGTTCAGGTCGACCAGGACGCACTCGTAAACGGAGCCGTTGCGACGCGTACGCATACGCTCACCCCCATGCGACGACATACCAGAACCGCGGCTGTGAGTAGAGGTTCGCTCAAGATGGCCTTGGCAAAGCTGGTAAGAGACATGGGCGCTTCCTTCCCTTGCCCAACCGCTTCCCCCGCCGGGTAGAATAGGCAAACCCGGCTAGCTGACAATCATAGACGGCCTTTGTCGAGAATGCGAACGTTTTTGTGATTTTTTGTGGGGACTTCTTTTCCAGAGTTGGCGGCGAGTATAAAACTTGCTGTAGTTATAGAAGCTGTGCTGAATAGTTGGTCTCAAAACACAGGCTGCTGACCTCCTTTTTCGTCCGGCACCTGCGCTGAGACCAGTTTGGTGTACTCCCCCTTCAGGGCGAGAAGCTGCTGATGCGCACCACGTTCCACCACTTCACCATCCTTCATGACGAGGATCAATCCATGTCGAGGCGGGTGTGACGCCGATAACGCTCTCGTCCCTCCACCATCAGACGCGTCTGGCCGCCCAACGTACCGGTGGAGCAACCGGCAAACAGACCAAACGGGATCGGGCGCCCCGCCAGCCGCATGAAATAGCGCACGACCGAACGTTCTACCTTCTGACCGCGCTCGCTGTCCGGATCGCGCAACCACAGATCGAAGCTGTCGTCTAGGCTGGGGGAGGCGACGAACAACGCCTCCCGAACCTCGGGACGCGTTACCCAAGCTGCCAGACGGCTGCGCAGGCGGGCCCGGTCCGCGGCCAGCGCGGTCTCCAGGCTTTCGGGCTCGTCCGTTGCGGCCGGGGCTTGGAGCCCATCGGCCCAAGACCCGAGAGCGTCGAACGGCAGAAGCGGGGTACGAAAGGCGAAGAACCCCGAGGCCGAAAGGTCTGTCTGGCGACTCGATTGGGCCATAACCACGCCTACGTCATGGGCGTGACGGGGGAATGGACACGAGCAGCATCCGGTCCCAGGCAGGCTCCGTAGGCGTCGTGGCGCCGAGCAGAGCCAGACCGCTACCGGCCGCCCCGGTCAAGAGACCGGGATCGTCCATCCATGTTCCCTCCCCCTTCGCACTGGGCATCCAGATGGAAAAACCGGCGATCCCCCGGTCGGAGTGTCTCAACTCCAGCGTACGCTGGAACCAGACCCGCGCCGCCTCTTCGAGGAAAGCTTCCCCCGTAGCCTGGAACATACGATTGTAGAGGCCTTGCTTCCACAGATCAGGCTCATGGTCGCCGCGCGGCTCAGTCCGACGCCCGCGCAGTTCCATGCCGTGGAGGATATTGCCCAGGACGCAGCGCTCGCGTTGCTGCGGGGCATCTCGCGGTTGAAGAACCGAACCGTCAGGGGGCTGGTGGCCTTCGTTTCGCGCATCGTGTCCCGCAAAGTGTGCCGCTTCATCATTCGCCCTCGGGTGCCCACCCAATCGCTGGACGCCATCCTGGATCTGTTGTCGTCGACCGGTGGGCCTTGGCTATCCCTCGTGGACCAGGGTACCTCGCCGTCCAGTGCGGCCGGGCGCCGGGAATTGGTGGCGAGAATCATGGACGAGCTAGTGTAGTGCCTCACAATTAACTAACCGTTTCAGGACTTGGCGTGTTTTCCTTTTTGAAGGAGGATGACACCCGTGCGACGAGCGATTCCCATTACGTTGACGGACGAAGAGCGAACGACGTTGGTCGCGTGGTCGCGCAGTCGAATAGCGCCGGCGCGGCAGGTGATGCGAGCGCGGATCGTGCTTCTGGCGGCGAGCGGACTCGAGAATCAAGAGATCGCCCGGAAGCTCGAACTGCATCGGATCACCGTGAGACTCTGGCGACAGCGGTTCGCCACCCTGCGGCTCTCCGGCATCCAGCAGGACCGGGGTGGACGGGGTCGCAAGGCTACCCAGCGACGGCGATGGAGCCGCACGATCGTGGAAACCACGCTCCAGACCAAGCCGAAGAACGCTACCCACTGGAGCACGCGGACGCTGGCCGAACATCTGGGCATCGACAAGTCGATGGTGCAGCGCGTCTGGCAGGCGTACGAACTGGCCCCGCATCGGGTGCGTACGTTCAAACTCCGTCGCGACCAGCGGTTCCTCGAGAAGCTGGTCGACGTGGTGGGATTGTACCTGCGCCCGCCGGAGAACGCCCTCGTGCTCAGCGTGGACGAGAAGAGTCAGATTCAGGCGCTCGACCGCACGCAGCCGGGCCTGCCGCTCAAGAAAGGCCGCTGCGGAACGATGACCCACGATGATAAGAGAAACGGCACCACCACCTTGTTCGCGGCCTTGGAGATGGCCGGCGGCAAGCTGATCGGCACTTGCATGAAGCGTCATCGGCACCAGGAGTGGTTGAAGTTCTTGAGGCTGATCGACCAGCAGACGCCGGCGCACCTCGACCTGCACCTGATCGCGGACAACTACGGCACGCACCAGCATCCCAAGGTCAAAGCATGGCTGGCGAAGCACCCGCGTTTCCACATGCACTTCGTTCCGACTTCGAGCTCGTGGTTGAACATGGTGGAACGCTGGTTCCGCAACATCACCACCCAGCGCATTCGACGCGGCAGCTTCCGCAACGTCGAGATGCTCGAAAAGGCCATCGAAGATTACATCGCCGCCCACAACCAGGACCCCAAACCCTTTGTCTGGACCGCCGAGCTCAAGGAAATCCTTCCCAAGATCGTCCGCGCCCACCAAGCCCTGGATACGGTTAGATATCAATGAGACACTACACTAGTGCCTCACCCCACTGTAATTTTCGGGTACAGTCTGCGGAGTTTGATTCTCGCGTCGGCGCTCTGAAATTGCCACTCGATCCCCTTGAACCGATGGTTTCGAGCCGATTCCCAGG
>JBGPAW010000038.1:0-15143 GCA_041480905.1 Phycisphaerae bacterium | reverse complement strand
GCGGTGGAGGAGTCGGTCGCCATCTACCGCGAGTTGGGCCTGCGCGGCGACCTGGCGTCGTCGCGCAACAACGCCTCGAACCGGTACGCCGACTTGGCCGGTCTGGAGACCACGCGGGAGGCCCGGCGGAAGTGGCTGGACCTGGCCATTGCCGCGGTGGAGGAGTCGGTCGCCATCCGCCGCGAGTTGGGCCTGCGCGGCGACCTGGCGTCGTCGCGCAACAACGCCTCGAACCGGTACGCCGACTTGGCCGAGCTGGAGACCACGCGGGAGGGCCGGCGGAAGTGGCTGGACCAGGCCATTGCCGCGGTGGAGGAGTCGGTCGCCATCTACCGCGAGTTGGGCCTGCGCGGCGACCTGGCGTCGTCGCTCGGCTCGCTGTGCCAGTGCCAGCGCGCTCTCGCCGAGGCCGCACCCGATCAGGCGGAAGTCCTCGCCCACTTGCAGCGTTCGCGTACCGCTATCGACGAGGCGGTGACGCTCTTCCGCGAGGCGGGCAATAATCCCTACCTGCTGATGGCCCTCCGCGAGGCGGTCGTCGCCCGCCTCCTGCTCGCCCGGGTTGGGCTGAACCTCGACCGCGATGAGCTGCTCCGCTTGTTGGACGAAGGGATCAGCCTGGCCACCTCTCTGGAAGAAAACGATAAGCTCGCGTTCCTCAACGACACCAAGCGTAGGCTTCTCGAAGGCGAGGTGTCTTAACGCCGCATGCCCGCCTCGCCCGCCCCTCTTCCTTCTCCATTCTCCCCTTCCTCTTGCCTCTTGCCTCTTGCCTCTTGCCTCGTTGCCTCTTGCCTCGTTGCCTCTTGCCTCTTGCCTCGTTGCCTTGTTGCCTTCTGCTTTCGGCGTTTCTATTTTCCGCGTTTCTTTTCGATCACGCGCCAAGTACTAAGGTGAGAGATTCCGCGCGCCGCGCCGGTCCCACGAACTGATCGAGCGGCGTTTTCGATAGCGCCATCGGGGATGAGGGCTGATTCCGCCCGGCAACTGCCCCGCGCCAAATCTGTTTCACGTGAAACAGCGCAGGAAAATAAAAAAATTCGCACCCGCGCAAACTTGTTTCACGTGAAACAGCGCACCAGGACCGCCGAACGACGATTCTCCTTGCACGCCGCTTGGCCCCCGCCGCTCCCGCCGCCCTGGAATCCCGCCGCGCTCGCATGCTCGGAGATAGTTAAGTATATAAAGCCCGTAGCACGATCCGGCAGTGCGCGCAACCATCCGCTTTCCAGCCGTCCGCGGAACCCGCCTCGAGACGCGATCATTTCCGTACTACAAACCCGCCCTATTCTGTTTTCCTGGCAGGATTCTGCCTCTGCCGTCATGACACCACGTCCTGAGGTCTTGTTTGGGTTGTAAGCTCATCGTGCTCTGTGACCTCGGTGCTCTCTGTGGCCAATGGTTCTTTGGGTTGCGGGCAAATTCTGCGCTTCGACTTGTGCCTCTTGGCGGCCATAGGGCTGCCTTGATCTGGCCACAAATCCGCGGTGACCGATTGGGGACGGGATCGTTCTTGCGCCTTTTGGGCTTCTTGGTGACCGGACCATTCGACGATCGCGGCGTTGCAGGGAGAGTGCGAGCAGCGCGAGCGCCTCCGACATACCGGGCGGCCAAAGTACCGTGCTTTTTCCAGTAGTCGTCCTTGTTGCCGGGTGCGCCCCATCCCTTACGGAACGGGGGGGGAGAGAGCAGCGGAAATATTTCCGCGGCTGCGACGAATTCCCTAAACGGAACGAAATGGCGGTTTGGCCGTCGGAGCCAATCATGACCTTCGGGACAGGAGACTCGCCCATGAATGGAACAAAGCGGATGTCCGTGTTCACGGCGCTGGTCCTGGGAATCAGCGCCGTCGCGATCACGTGCATCGTAAGTGGCTCGGTCATAATAGTTTACGGCATGCGTATCGTCGACAAGAAGGCCGATACGGTGGTCGGCGCGGTGCGCGGACTGGTGGAGGACTTGCCCGCGTTGAAGGCGGCGTTGCCGCCCGCGTTGGCTGATGCGATCAACGATGAACGCCGCCCCGACTACGCGGGCTGCCTCAAGATCAAAGTCGATTTGCAGTCGGACCCCGCCCATGACCGCGCGGCCACGATGTCCGCTTCCGTCACGAACGACGGCGATCAGGTGGTCTCCCTGCTGGCCCTGCGGCTGGTCGCGCTGGACCCGGACGGCCGGCCGATTTACGCGACCAACGAATACGTGGCTACGCCGCTAGCGATCGACAACGACTGGCGTGGCCCGCTGATGCCCGGAGCGACGCGCCGCTTCACCAAAACCCACGGCTGCTCGCGCAAGGCCGCCACCGTCGAGTATGAGATTACCGAACTGCGCGTGTGGCGCCCGAATACCTCCGTGGGAACGGATGCGGGTGCTCCGTCCCTAGCCAGGACGGAACCCTCCCTACAATAGGGCGGCGGCTTCGGGGTCGGTCAGCCAGCGGACCAGATCGGTGATGTACCGCTCGCGGTCGGGGCCCATTTCGAGCGTGTGACGCGAGTGGTGGTAGGTGGTGATCGCCCGACAAGGCCAGCACATCTCGCGCACGAGGACGCAGGTCGCCTCATTGTCCACGATGTGCTCATCGCCGGCGAGCATGACGCACAGCGGAACCGGACTGGCATCGGGCAGGCGGCGGGCCAGCTTATCCAGTCTCCGGGAGGCCAAGAAGAACCCCGCGGTGGCCTGGTGGAGTTGCAGGGGATCACGCTCCAAAAAGGCCAGCCATTGCGGATCAGCGGTAAACAGCGCCGGATCGTTCAGAGGAATGTCGAAGTAGCGCAGCGGGTTGGAGAACATGGACCACCCGATGCGCAGCTTGTCCGAGGCGCTGACGTCGATGATAGGAAAGATGCCGGGCGTCACCAGAATCAGGGTGCGGGCGCGGGATGAGTCGTGGGCGTGCATGGCGGCGACCAGCTTGCCGCCCCAACTGATGCCGAGCAGGTGAACCCGCTCGCTCGCGCAGCGGTCGGACAGCACGTCGAGACACGTAAAGGCATCGTCGAGCAACTGCCGCGACGATTCGGCGTGGCCGCGCTGCCGCTGATTCCGGCCCGAACCGCGGCGGTCCGGCTGGAGCACCGCCCATCCCGCCGCGCAGATGGCCCGGGCCGAAGCTTCGTACCAACCACAGTGCGATTGAATGCCGTGGAGACAGAGCACGCCTCCCTGGCAATTCACAGGTGGTGCCCAGAGACGGGCGTAGGCCTCATATCCGTCGGCAAGTCGAACGGTGATCTCCTCGAAATCCGCCACGGCTTGCATGCTAGCATCAACGGGAGGATAAATCACCTCCGACGGTGAACCGGCGATAAGGACGCATACATGACCACCCCGGACAACTCAGCCCGCAAGGCGTTGGTGCAATACTTCCAAACCGACCAGTTGCTTGGCCTCCAAGAAGTGCCTATCCGTTTGCCGGTCAGGCCAGCCGCCGGCTCCCCGACCGGCCGGAAGGCACAAGGTCCGGGCGCTACGCCGGACCAAGTTGAGCATCTGCGCGTGTTGGACGAGGGTCAGGTGAAAGGCTGCACGAAGTGCGGTCTGGCGGCGATGCGCACCCACACCGTGTTCGGGCAGGGCAACGCCGGCGCCCGGCTGGTCTTCGTCGGGGAGGCCCCGGGGTTCGAGGAAGACCGCCAGGGATTGGCGTTCGTCGGCAAGGCAGGCCAGTTGCTCACCCGGATGATCGCGGCCATGGGCCTGTCGCGCGAGGAGGTGTACATCTGCAACGTGCTCAAGTGCCGTCCGCCCGAAAACCGCGATCCCGCCTCGGACGAGATCGCCGCGTGCAGCCCTTACCTGTATGAACAGTTGTCCATCATCGCCCCGGAGATCATCATTGCCCTGGGCGCTCCGGCGGCCAAAACACTCCTGCAAACCAATCAGTCGATCGGACGGCTGCGCGGGCAGTTCCACGACTTCTATCTCTCCGGCCTGGAAGGGGTCGGTCCGGCGACTCCGCTGATGCCGACCTATCACCCGGCGTATCTGCTGCGCAACCCCGCAGAGAAGGGCAAGGCCTGGGCCGACCTACAAGCGGTGATGAAACGCCTGGGGCTGCCGCTGCCGAAGTGATGCGCCCATGACCCACCCGGACCCTCATGCCGTCGGTCGCCTGTGGATTGAAGAGGGCGAAACCCAAACCGGCTTGACCGCGACGGTCGCGCCGCTCGGACCGATCGACAAAACGTATACCTACGCGGTGGCGGCGGAGCTGGCGGACCGCCTGCTGGTCGGGCAGCGCGTGCGCGTGCCCTTCGGCAAACGCGGGCGCCTGCGGCCGGGCTTCTGTGTGGGCTTAGGCGAGGCCCCCTGGCGGCACACCCTGCGCCCGATCCACGGGTTGATCGACGACGAGAGCCATCTCTCCCGCCATCTGCTGGACCTCGGCCGCTGGGTGGCCCGGTACTACTGCTGCCCCCTCGGGCCAACCCTGTCCGCGCTCGTGCCTGAGGCCGTGCGTAAGAAAAGTGGGTGGGTAACGGTCCGGTCCGCTCGGCTGACCCGGCCGTACGAAACTATCCTGGCCGACGGGCCACGGATCGGAGCCAAATCGAAGGCGCTGCTCGAAATGCTGGCCCAGGCGCCCACGCCGCTCGAGGTCCCCACGCTGCTGGCTCGCGCGGGGACGACCGCGAGTACGCTCCGAGCGGTCGTGAACCGCGGCTGGGTTGAAATCACCGCTGAGCGTCGCCCCCAGCCGCCACCTATTTGTGGCGTCGCGCGCGTCGAGCCGTCTTTCGCGCTGAACCCGACCCAGGAAGCGGCCCTCCAGCGTATCGGCCAGAAGATCGACGCCGGCGGATTCAGCGTCACACTGCTCTATGGAGTGAGCGGCAGCGGCAAGACGGAGGTGTACATCCGGGCGATGAGGCGGGTGCTCGAGCGTGGGCAGCAGGTCATCATGCTGGTGCCCGAAATCGCCCTGACCACTCAGTTGGTGCAACGGCTGGCGGCGCGGTTCGACGACGTGGCCGTCATGCACAGCGGCCTGACCGGCGTGGAACGCTCTCTGACCTGGCGGGCAATCGCACGCGGCGACCGACGGGTGGTGATCGGGACGCGCAGCGCGGTGTTCGCGCCGTGCCCGGCGCCTGGCCTGATCGTCGTGGACGAGGAACAGGAGCCCAGCTACAAGAACCTGCAAGCCCCGCGCTTCCACGTGCGCGACGTGGCCATCAAGCGGGCCCAGATGCTCGGCATCCCCATCGTGCTGGGCTCCGCCACTCCCGCGCTGGAGACCTGGCTGAATTGCACGCGGCTCGAGCATTACGAGCGCCTCGACCTTCCACAACGTGTCCGCGACCTGCCCATGCCCAAGGTCGAGGTCGTGGATATGCGGGCCCAGTCGCCCGAGAGCGGCAAGGCGCCGGCCCTGGCGGGAATCACCACCCGCAAAATCGCGGAAAGCCTCGGGCGGGGCGAGCAGGCGGTCATTCTCATCAATCGGCGCGGTTTCGCCAGCGTGATCTGGTGCGCGGCGTGCCACTGGCGGCTGCGTTGCCCGCAGTGCAACGTGGGCATGGTGTTTCACCTCACCCGACAACAGGCGGTCTGTCACTACTGTCGCACCCGTGTCACGGTGCCGGAGCTGTGCCCCAACCTGGCGTGCCGCCAACCGGTCCGGCAATCCGGTGCCGGTACGCAACGCGTGGAGCAGGAATTGCTCTCGGCATTCCCGGCGGCCCGCCTGGCCCGTGCCGATAGCGACACCATGAAACGCGGCGCCGATTATCAGACCCTGATCGACCGTTTCAGCGCCCGTGAAATCGACATCCTGTTTGGCACGCAGATGATCGGCAAAGGCTTGGATTTCCCGCACGTGTCTTTCGTCGGGGTGGTCGGCGCGGAGCCGGCGGGGTCATTGGCGGACTTCCGCGCGTCGGAGCGCCTCTTTCAGTTAATCACGCAAGTGGCCGGTCGGGCGGGCCGGGAGCGGGCCGGCGGCGAGGTGGTCGTGCAGACTCTGGTGCCCGAGGCGGCGGCGGTCCAGGCGGCCGTGGGTCACGACTTCCCGCGTTTCGCGGAGAGCGAACTGGACATCCGGCGGCGGATCGCGTTTCCCCCGTTTACCCGTTTGGCGCGTTTCCTCTTCGCCGATCCCAGCGAACGGCATCTGCGGACCGTCGCGGATGCGTTCGCCGCGGACCTCCGCCGGCACGTCCAAGAACTGTCCGCGGTCGACGCGGACCTTTTGGGGCCTCAGCCCTGCGCGCTCCGGCGGCTGCGCGGTCGTTATCGTTACGACCTGCTCCTGCGCACGCGCGGAGCGGAGACCATGCAGCGCATTCTCGACCAATTCCGAGGCACAGCCGCACTGCGACCGAAAGTCAAGGCTTTTGCGGTGGACGTGGATCCGCTGTCACTCAGTTAGCAGGGATGATGGGTCCGTGCGAAGCGCCTGGGCTGGCGGTCCAACCAGCGGACGGCGACAGCGGCTACCTGGGGGTCGAACTGGCGGCCCGAGAACGCGATCAATTCACGTCGGACGCGTTGGATGGAATAACCCACTTTGTAGCTGCGTGGAGAGAGCATGGCGTCCAAGGCGTCGGCCACGCCCAGGATGCGCGCCTCCTGCGGAATGTCGTTGCCGGCCAAACCCTCCGGATACCCGCTCCCGTCGAACCATTCGTGGTGGTGTAGGATGATGGGGAGTGCGTTTTCAAAGAAGCTGGCGTGCCGCAGAATCGTGGTGGCCAGCCGCGGATGACGTTTGATCAACTTAAATTCCGTGGGGGTCAACGGGCCGGGTTTCTGCAGGACCGCGTCGGGCACCCCGATCTTGCCGATGTCGTGCAACAAGGCGGCGACGCGCAACACCCGCAGGCGCGACTTCGGCAGCTTCAACCGGAGTGCTAAGCCGAGGGCATAGTCGCAGACCACGGACGAGTGTTCACGCGTAAAGGGATCCTTTGCCTCCACGGCAGCCGCTAAAGCCCGGGCGGACTCGAGGTGCGTCCAGCGCATCCGCCGCGCCGTGGATCTCTCGGCTTCATCCAGGCAGGCGGCGCACAGGCCGGGGCGGGGCGCCGGTCGCGCCGCGGCACAGCGATGATGCTGCCGGCCCAGAGAAGTTTTGTCCGTTCTCGCCATGGCCCGTTGCCTCTTCCGCGACCTTCGAGCTCTCGTGGAGGTCACAGGCGTATCGTCTCCTCACGGACGTGACTTGATGCGCGCAAGTCCATGTAACTGCCGCAGTTATCCAGGAATCTGGACCCTAAAAGGGGACTTGGAAAACGAGCCTCAAAGTCTGAAATTACGTGCGAATCCCGAGTGCGATCCGCGCTTCTACAGGTTTTCCGCAAGCACTTGAAATGCGCTCTGGTACCCGGACGGGGCGACAGGGCTGGACCGGATACAGTTGAAACCGTCAGGATGGACCCGCGGGTCCGGTAGTGAGAGGCGGAGGCAACTGCCGCACGACTCGTTCAAGGTAATCGTCGAATGCCTGGCCGTATAAACCCGCGCAAGCTCCCTGCAACCGCGGGACCGTGGCGGCAAGCTCAGGATCGTCGTTGCGTTGCTGGGCCTCATCCAAGTACGCCGAGATGGTTCGCACCACCCCCGCGCGGACCTCCTCTCCGTGTTTGGCCAGCTCCGGCAAGAGCGAATCGAGCCGTTCGTTGGGCTGGCCGTTGCGCAGGAGGGAGTCGAGCAGCAGGATACCGATTTCGCCGGACCGCGGATCGTCGCCGGCAGCCAGAGGGGTGTAAAGCTCCTGCAGATGGCGGACCGATTCGGCGTAGCGGCCTTGGGCGCGCAACAGGCGGGCCAACAGCTCGCGCGCCTCGTGGAGCTGCGCGGGGACCGGATTGGCGGAGGCCCAATCCTCCGCCAAGGCACTCAAATACTCGATCTGCCGCCCGGGCAAGTCTTTGAGCCGGGCTACCCACTTCAGGCGCGTCTCAGCCGGTTGACGCTTGAGTATCTTACCAAAAGCGATCCAGGCCGCGGAGCGGACCGCTTCATTCGTTTCCGCAGCGACGTTCAAGTGGTTCACCAGGACTTCGAGAGCATTCTCGCCGTCGCCGAGGGTGCCGACCGCTTCGATCGCCTGGAGGCGCACGGCCGGATCGGAGTGGAGGCAGAGAGTCCGCAGACGGCTAAGCTGGCTGCGGTCTTGAATCGCCACCGTCCCGCGAATCGCCGGCAGCAGCAACTCCGGGCGTTCCTCGTTCAAGTAGTCCACAAACTCGGTGGCGAATTCGGCCGATCCGATGCTGGCCATCGCACTGAGCAACGCTCCGCGGAGGCGAATGTCCTCCGCGGGGGCGCCCGCCACGCGCGCCTTCAAGGTGGAGACGGCGCGCTCGAGCTGGGCAGGGTCGGGATTCTCGCGTGCCAGGGTCGCCAGGGATTGCGCCGCTTTGACGACGCAGTTCGGAGCGGACGAATCGGCGGCGATCTCGTCAATCAGCACGGGGATGGCGCCGGGGTGCCGCAGTTTCCCCAGGACCCCGAGAATGGTCTCCCGCACGGAGAGGTCGGTTTCGACGGCCAGGCGGGCGCGGATCGGCTCCAGGTCCGCCGGATCGTTCAGGGCGGCGACCAGTTCGAGGACCTCGCGGCGAAGCTCCGGGGAGGCGTCCGCGTACAGTTCGCGCAGGGCGGCCCGTACCGCCTCCGCAGGCCGCTTTTGCTCGTATACCTGCTCCCTCACCAACTCCACCGCGGTCCGCCGAAAATCGACCAGCGGATCCCGTAGCCAGGCGATCAGGAGTTCGTCCTTCTGGGTTTCTTGCGTGGTCAAGCGGTAGTTCAGCCGCAGCACGTCCGCGAGCCGGCGGGACAAGGTCTTGTAACGGTTCTCGCTTTCGCGTTGCAGCGTCTCCAAGCGGAGCTCCAACTCGTGCATCCGCTGTCCGAACAGCTTAACCCGGTCCTCCAGCCAAGCGGTTTCCCCCAGGGCCGACTTCTCCCGCCACCAGGCCTCCCAGGCCTCCACACTCCGCCCGTAGCTCACCCGCGAGGCGGCCACGAGGGCCGCCAGGGCGCGGTCGCGGACCGGTCCCTCCTCGACATTCAGCAAGCCGAGCAACTGTTGAATCGCGGGACGATGGTCGATGTTGGGCGCCAGGGCCTCCACCGCCGCCACGCGCTGCTCCAGCGGTCGACCGGCGTCCCGGGCCAGTTCACCCAAACGCCGCACGACGGTTTCGTCGCGAAAGGTTGATAGCGCCGCCGCCGCCGCCGCACTCACCGGCGGATTCCCATCGGCCAGCAGCTTCACCAGCGGTTCGACCACACGCAGTTCCACCGCCCCCGGTTGATTGGACTGGGTACGGGCGATGGCCCGGCAGACAATGACGCGGATCGAGGCCTCGCCGGACGAGTCCAGAAGCTCGATCAGTAAGTCCGTGGCCGCCGGCCAGCCGGTCTGGAGCAACTCCTCCGCCTGGGCTTGGCGCGTACTTTCACTGTCGGCGGAGTTCTCGATGACGGTCCGCCACCGCAACAATTTGCCGGTTTGCTCATCGGTGAGAGCGGGCGCCGGCCGGGTGGTGGTCTGGGCCGACGCTCCCGCCAGCAGGCAGCCGATGAGCAGACCGCCGCGGAATATCGCCTGCATCGTACGCACCAGGGTCATTTGTATCGTTTTGCCGTCCCGTTGGCAACCGCCCCAGGACCAGCCGCCCGCTTGACGCCGGGCGGGTTCCAACTACCATGAGCCCTCATGTTCCGACGGACGCTGCTGGTTCTGATGGTTTGCACGCTGAACGGTTGCCACGCGCCGCCCCGGCCGGTCGAACTCACCGCGCAAGACATCACCCTGACTGATACGGATGACTATGATGTTCTGTTCGAGACTTGCCTGGAGGTATTGCGGGTCCACGGCTACAAGCTGGACCGGGTGGACCAGCGGGCCGGGCTCATCACCACGTTCCCGATAACCTCGCAACAGTTCTTCGAGTTCTGGCGCGACGACGTGGAGACCGCCTATGACGTGATGGAAGCCTCGCTGCTCACCATCCGCCGGCGCGCGGAGATTCAGGTGCTGGGCGAAGCCGAGGGTTCGGACCACCGTCTGGTGGTCAGCGTTTATCGAGAGAAACTTTCCACTCCCGACCGACAGTACAACTCCTCCGCCGCGGCGTTCCGGGTCTTCAGTCGGACGCTACCCTCCACGGCCGGAAAAACCATCGTGCCGGAGCGTGATGACGTGTGGCTGCCCGCCGGGCGCGACGGCCTTCTGGAGCGGAGGCTCATCCGAGAGATCACCGGGCGGGCCTTCGCCCGAGAATGGCGTGCCCCGGTGGAAACCACCGAACCAGCCGTCTCGAGACCGGCGGATGGTTGAGGCAGGTCCACGACCTGCCCTACGGGTGCGGGGGGACTCAGCGTTTCGTCAACTCATCGACGACCTTGCGTATGGCCTGGGTGTGTTCCGGGGTCGTTCCGCAGCAACCGCCGATGACGGACACGCCGAGAGCGACCAGTCCCCCGGCCCGGTCGGCCATATACTCCGGGGTCTCGCCGTAGACCGGCCGGCCTTCCTTGATTTCGGGAAGACCCGCGTTGGGTTGAATGATGAGCGGAAGCGTGCTGTGCCGGCGGAACTCCTCGGCGATCTTGACCATGTGATCGATGCCGTTACCACAGTTCGACCCCACCAGGTCGGCACCGCCCTCTTGCAGCCCCGCGGCCGCCTGCGCGACGTTGACGCCCATGATCGTGTAGTACCCACGCGGCGTGGGATCGAACGTCATGGTGGCGGTGACCGGCAGCGTCGGCGAAACCGCCTTGGCCGCCTTGACGGCCAGAACCGCCTCCGCCAGATCGGTCATGGTCTCGATGCACACGCAGTCGATGCCGGCCTCGACCAGGGCGGCGAGTTGCCGGCGATAGCTCTCGTAGATTTCTGCGGGGTCCGTGTCGCCGTAGGGTCGCAGCATTCTGCCGCTGGGGCCAATACATGCGGCAACGTAGGCGCCATTGCCGACCACCTTGCGCACCGCGCGCACGGCAGCGCGGTTGATGTCGTCCATCTTGGATTCCAGGCCGTAGCGGGCCAGTTTCAGGGGCGACGCGCCGAAGGTATTGGTCTCGAGGATTTCCGCGCCGGCTGCAAAATACAGGCGGGCGATTTCCTCCAGAACCTCCGGGCGCGTCAGGCTCAGAAGCTCGGGACACTCCCCGGATTTCAGGCCCCGTTCCAGCAGCATGGTCCCCATGGCGCCGTCGGCCACCAACGTCTCTCCCGCCGCGATCCGTTCCGGAAAAGACTTCATTTCATATCTCGCTGATTAAGCCCTTGACCCGGTCGACCGCACTGGCCGCGTCGAAACCGTAGGCGTCCGCCCCGATTCGACGCGCAAACTCCTCCGAGACGGGCGCCCCCCCGACGATGACCTTGATCTTGCCGGTCAGCCCGCGCTCCTTCACCAGGTCCACCACTCGACTCATCGCGGGCATGGTCGTGGTGAGCAGGGCGGACAGCCCGATGACGGGAGCGTGCCGGGCGCGGGCCGTCTCCACAAACCGCTCCGGAGCCACGTCGTTGCCCAGGTCGATCACCTCGAAACCCGCGCCCTTGAGCATGATGCCGACCAGGTTCTTGCCGATGTCGTGCAAATCGCCCTGCACCGTGCCGAGGACCACCTTGCCGAGCGACGGAATTCCCTCTTTCACCAGCAGGGGCTTGAGCTCGTCCATCCCGGCATACATGGCTTTGGCCGCCAGAAGCACGTCGGGCAGAAAGATCTCATGGGCTTTGAAGCGGCCGCCCACCTTGGTCATGGCGGCGATGAGACCGCCGTCCAATATTTGCTTCGGGGGAAGGCCCTGCTGGACGGCCTGCCGAGTGAGTTCCGCAACCTGGGCCTCATCGCCGCACTGGAGCTGCTCGGCAATCCGCGCGAGTATGTCCATGACTGCTCTCCTGGTCCGTGGTCACGCGTTCATTCCGCCATCAGCGCACGGACGCGCGCCCGGCAACCCCGCGTCTCGCACCGACGGCAAAAGGGATAGGCCGTAGGGAAGTCGTGCATCTCTCGGGGGCCGGCGAGCACGACCCCGGAGACGGACTTCAGCGGCTCCATCAGAAAACTGTCCCGCAGAGTGATCCCAATGCGTTCCGGGCGAAGGAATTCAAACAGCTTTTTCTGACCGCTGATATGCCAGCCGCAGTAACCCGGACTGTAGTGCAACACGCCGGTGTCCGGCGTGAGCCGTCCGGACTCCGCGAGCACCCGGCGGAAACGCCGCTGAACCATGTCCGCCAGTTGGTCCGCTGCCGCCGAAGCCGCCGCGTCCAACATGCAGCCCAGGGCGCAGTCGTCCGCCTGGAAGCGTTTCTCGATTTCCTGACTGATCCGCCGACCCAGGGTAACGGCGAACAGAGCCTGGTTGTCGGCGTCCCCCAAAATATCTCCGACGGGCGTGTGCGGTTCGTTCTGCCCCGCGCCGTGGTAGATCACGACGAAATCACGCTTGTTGATCTCAGCGAGAATACCCATCGGTGCGGCCACCTCGACCAGAAGGCCCAGGGCCGTCGTGCAGAGCACCGCGATCTCCTCTTTGACCTCCGTCCCCGCGGGGATGCCCTGATGCTCCAAGACCGTAACCCGGTCCGGCATCAGTTCCTCGGCGGTGAAGGTGAAGATCTCGCTCATAAGCCGCCGTGCGGAAGCCGGTCCATGCCGTAGCGGCGGGCTTCCGCTTCCATGCGTTGGGTCATGTCCCTTTTGACCTCGACGGTCAACGGCGGGGGTTGGTGGGCGGCGATGAGTCGCTCCACCTCGCGATGGGCCCGCTCGCCCAGGCTAAGCCCACCCTCCTCCTGCCAGCGCGAGCGGTTGGCCCGGTCGATGGCGGGTCCGGGGAAATAATGCTCCTCCCGCAGATACCGGCGGGTGTGTTTCGAGATGAGCAGATGCTGCTCGCGGAACAATTCCTCGAACCGGGGCAAGCACGGGAAATCCTCTTTGGGCCCGATCCCTTTGAGCATGCGGAGCGTCATGCCGCAGATTTCATTGTCCACCACCAGTTTTTCAAGGCTCAGGCAGCTTTCAAAGTCGAGCATTCCCGGTCCGGAGACGTTGTTGATGCCGGCCAGGGCGGCCAGCGTCGCGCCCATCGACGATTCCAGACCGGCTTGGGCATCGAGTTGTTTCGCGTCGCTCAGAGCGATGTAGGCCTGCGTCGGCAGTCCCAGCCGTTTGCCGATCTCGTTGTAGGCGCAGTCCAGCATCATGGTTTCCACGGCCCCCATCGGCGTGGTCTCATAGCGGACGTCGAAGATGGCCGGCGAACCACCGTAGAGGACCGGGGTACCCGGGTTGGTCAACTGGCTGATGACCAGGCCGCTCAGGGTCTCCGCCGTGTGCTGCACCAGAGTGCCCACCAGTGTCACCGGAGCGACAAACCCGGAGAGCGGCATGGATATGTACTCCACAGGGATGGAATAGCGGGCGCAGTCCACCACGTTTTGCGAGGTCACGTCGCTCCATTTCAGCGGCGCCGTCGGGCAGCACGAGAAGATGGTGAGCGGCTTGGCCTTCAGCTCTCCTCCAGTCCCACGCACCGCCAGTTGCAGGTCGCGCATGATGTTGAAGGCCTCGATGGTGAACGCCCCGGTCACCACCGGTTTCGCGCAGTACATCAAGCTCAAATAGAGCCGGTAGCTGTCGGAAATGTTCTGGTGCACGTCGCCGGGGACCAGGGCGGTGCTTTGCGAGGCGAGGTGGTCCAGCCGGCTGACCAGCTTGACGTACCGGAGGTAATCCTCCGTGGTGGGGGTACGGGCCCGCTGCGTGTCGTGGTCGAGGATAAGAATGGCGGCTGAGCCCGGCGTGAAGTACACGTTGTCGCCGGAGAAGTCGTGCGTCGGTTGTCCGAAGACGTCGTAGAGCTTGAACGACGCCGGAGCGGAGGCCAGCGCCCGGTCGATCGAGGCGTCGGTAAGAAAAACGCGCCGCTTGTCCGCGTCGAACGTCGCTCCATGATCGGCCAGCATGGTACAAATGCCAGGATTGTGAATCTCCACGCCCAAGGTGCGGAGGATGTCCCGCGCTTCGGCGATGATCCGCTCGACCAACTCGTCGCTCAGGAACTTCACCCTCGGTCTCATGCCGGCATCTTTCCGTCATCAGGCCATGCGGCGCGTTCAGCGTGTCATGATTTTGGCACGATGTCCACGGCCAGCGACCGGACCTCAAGCTCCGCCGACGGCGACCGCTCCGGATCGCCCGAGACCTCGGCGCGGGCCGCCAGCACGAGGTGGTAGGCCAGACCGGGCTCGAAGGTCACGTCAAACGCCGGGGTTTGCGTGCCGTCCCAGACGGCAGGGCCTTTGGACGGCTCCAGCTCGGCGAGCATCATCCGTTTGAGCATCCGCCGATTGGAGTCCATGACGTACACCTTGAGGGCGAACTTATCGGGCGTCGCCGGCTGCGAAGACGTCTCCCCGTTCACGCGATAGGCGTAGGCGACGTTGAAGGTCACGGTCGCCGCGAAGGGTTTCGCGCCGCGGTTGGCCAGCACGTGGCCGAGCTGGAACTCGGCCCAGGCCTTGCCGCCCGCGCCGGCGCGGGCGGCGCAGCGGGCCTTGCCGGAGGCGTCGGTGGAGGACTCCGCGGCGGCATCACCGCTCGAGAACCGTTGTGCGTCGGTGACATTGAACGGCACCTCCGCCGGCAGGCGCAGCGTTCGGCCGGCACCGAAGGCGTCATCGACCTGGGTGTGTTTCTCCTGAGGCACCGTCACCGACTCGCCGAAATCGGCGCCGCCGCAGCCGGCCGCCAGCAGCACGCCGGCGCAACCAGCCATTGCCACTCGGCTGACCCTATAGCGCTTTGACATCGTTCATATTCCTTACTAACTCTAACCGTGAAGCCGGAGAGCACCGTTCCGCGCGCACCCAGCATACCATGCCGCCAGCACGACGCAACTTATCCGAACCGCGACCGTAAGGAAGCGGCGTCACCTGACCTTGCGCTGAACCGCTCCCTTACGGTCGCGGCTCGAAACAGGATACGTCGCGCCAATGGTGATGCACTACCTAGTGCCTCACCCCAGCAAAAATTTCGGGTAAAGAGGCGAGTTAGCCGATCTAACTGACAGGCGTTTCGCCAGTGGTCAGGAGGATCGGCATGAAAAAATGGGTGGTTCGGCTGGAGGCCGAGGAACGACAACGGTTG
>JBGPAW010000037.1:0-15198 GCA_041480905.1 Phycisphaerae bacterium | reverse complement strand
TCGAGGCGTTGTTGCGCGACGACGCCAGGTCGCCGCGCAGGCCCAACTCGCGGCGGATGGCGACCGACTCCTCCACCGCGGCAATGGCCTGGTCCAGCCACTTCCGCCGGCCCTCCCGCGTGGTCTCCAGACCGGCCAAGTCGGCGTACAGGTTCGAGGCGTTGTTGCGCGACATCGCCAGGTCGCCGCGCAGACCCAACTCGCGGTAGATGGCGACCGACTCCTCCACCGCCGCAATCGCCTTGTCCAGCCACTTCCGCCGGCCCTCCCACGTGGTCTCCAGACCGGCCAAGGCGGAGTACAGGATCGAGGCGTTATTGAGCGAGAGGGCTTTTTCAGCAGGCGCCCGGGCGAGCTGGCCTACTGCTTTGAAGTGGTGAGCGGCAGCCGCGAGATGACGCTTGTACTCGGCTTGGCTGCGGGTGCGTGGTGCGACGTGCTGATAATAGAACGCGCCCGTCCCGTTGTGGAGGCGGGTATGGGTATCGACGTCGGCGTCGAGACCGAAGACGAAACGGTCCCAGAGGTCGTACCACAGGCCGTCCAGCTCGATGACCTCAAGCTGGACATCAAGGCAGTGCGGGACACCGGCCGTCCGGGTCAACCACAGAGAGCGCTCCAAGACTCCCAGCCTCTTGGAAAGCTCGGCAGGAGAGATATGACATGACTGTGCGGCGGCACCGAGCAGAGCGGGCGTGGGCGGGGTGTTCGCGCCCCAGAACAGGCGGACGAGCCGGAGAACGCCCTGAGAAGAGGCGTCCAGATCGGCCCAATAGCGCTGCCACCAACCGCGAACGTCCTCGGGCAGGCCGGCCAAGTCCGCGTCACGGAGGTCGCGGTCGTTGCGGCTTCGCGGTGCGGCCAGCATGGAGATCACGTAGAGCGGCGTGGCCTCGCGCTCCGCGGCAGCCGCGGCCGCCTGGCGGAGCAAGCGGTCAGCAATGGTGAGCTTCCATTCGTCGCGGCAAAGCTCGATCAGCCGGCGGCACGCTTGCACGTCGAGACCGGACAACGTCATCGCCGCGTGGGGTGCGAGGCCCACATCGTGGAGCACCGCGGCGGGAATCTTGGGGCGCAGGGCCTCCCACTCGTGACCGCGGGCCGTCGCCAGCAGGACGACGCGGTCATAGTGGTGCGTAATCGCGGGCACGTCGTTGAGTCGCGCACGCAGGGCGTTGCACAGGCTGAGGAACGGATCGAGACGTTCATGGACATCGTCAACGACGATGACCGCCCCGCCGGCCGCTTCGTCGAGAAGCCCCTCCCACTGGATCGGCGCGGCGAAGTTCAGGTCCACCACGAGCACCGCGGGCGGCTGGGCGCGCTCGAGCTGCTCGAAGAGGGTCGTGGTCTTGCCGGCGCCGGGCTTGCCCAGGATCAGACGGCTGTGAAGGTCATTAACGTTTAGGACAAGTTCCTTCCACTCGGGGAGCGGGACGCGCTGCCGAAGCCATTCGGGCGGGCGGACCTTGAGAGCCTGGCGCACCAGGGCGCTGTTGTAGGGCGCGATCTTGAGATAGCCCTGGCGGTGGCCGGGGATGGCGAGGCGCGTGCATGTCTCGCGCCAGACGCCCTCGCGCGTGGCGGTCTGGAGGATGGTCCGGCCGTTGTGGAGGCGCAGCTCCAGCCCGAACTCGTCCTGCACGGCGGCCTTCCACTTGCTCACCTTAGTGTTTTGCGGCGAGTCGTTCGTGATGAAGAGCATGACCTCGGCTGGCTCGCGGTTGGGGTCTTGCGTCCAGCGCTGGGCGTCGTGGCGGATTTTCGTCAGGTCGCAGGTGAACGAGACGGCCACGAAGCACGGGCGGCCGTCGGGGGTCCGGGCTACGGCATCGCGGCCGAAATCATTCCGCACGGCGCTGGGCCGCACGTCGGCGTAGCCGTCGTGAGGCAAGAGGCCGAGAACAAAGTTCTGGAAGGGATGCCACTGGTCCTGCTCGCGCAGGCCGTCGAGACATTGGGTGAGGAGCCGGCGGCGTTCGTCGGTCAAATGCGACATCGGACACCAACACCCCTGCTCGGATGCGGCAGGGACCGGCAGGGTAAGCCGGAGTATACCGTGCTGATGTTGGGCGTCACAGAGAAGCGGAGGGCGAGCGCGAAGACGGGTCCGTGGCAAGATCGGCAGGATCGTTATGAAGCCGCCGTGAGACGGCGCGGCGTGGCGGAATCGCCGGGCTTACCCCCATACGCCGGTCGATATTCTGTCGCCCCTCCGGGGCTTTGATTGTGGTTGTCGCCAGAGACCGGGGGTTCCGCTTCGCTCCACCCCCGGCTACGTTCGTGCGCCCCTTCGGGGCGAAAACGGCCCGCCGAAACTGTCACGGACCCCGCGAAGAGGCGAGCAGGGGGGAGAAAAGGCAGCCGGAATCGAGCGTCACACCCGTCGACCAGATCACGCGGAGCCGGCGCTTGGCGGCGGGAGACGGTGGGGGTAGCATGAGGTTTTGGGTAACCATCGTGATCCGGTCGTTTGGCAAGGAGCAGTTCCATGGTCGATTCAAGAACGAGTCTTGGGTTGTTGAGTTCGGTGATTCTGGGGACGGCGCTCATCGCCGGTTGCAGCAGCGGCGCGGGGGGCGGCATCGGCGACCTGTTCAACGTCAACGATAACGCGACCGGCGGCGACAACGTCAACGCGAATACGCCGGGAGGACCCCTCCTCGGGCTGGAGACGGTCGCCACCGAGACGGGCGGCGCCTCGGGGATGGCGCTGAGGCCGTCGGACGGGGCCCTGTTTGCCGTCAACCCGGACGGCCTCTTCGGACCCATCGCGGAGGGGGCCGACCTGTCGGGCATGACTCCGATCGGAGCGACCAACCTGGCGGACGCGGACATCTTCGACGCGGAGCAGAAGTCGCTGGTGCTGGCCATCAGCAACGCCGACGAGTTCTGGATCGGCTCGCAGTGTTGCGTGACGCTGGCGGTCGTCGCGCCGACGGGCGGCGCGGCGGAAGCTTACACCGGCCTACTGACCGGGCCCGACCCCGGCGATCCTTCGAACATCAAGCCGGAAACCATGGTCATCGTGCCGGCCAACTTCGACGGCCCCCAGATCGACCCCGGAAACCTCCTCGTCGGGCGGGAGACGGCTTTCTCCGAATTGTCCGCCATCGACGTGGAAGGGGACCGCTCCGTCGTCAACGTTGACAATCCCGACGAGCTGGAGAACCCGAACGATTTCCTGATCCGCGTGGCCCATCATCTGACTTTTGGTCCGGACGGGACGCTGTACGCCTCGCGGGGTGTTCCTTCGGCGGAGCAGGCCGGCATCCAGACCATCGACCCCGACGGACGACCCCATGACTTGCCGGGGACGCAAGGGCTGTCGGCCCACTCCTTCGTGGTCCTGGGGAACGGCGACCTGCTGATCCGCGGTTCCTACCAGCCGGCGGGCGGAAGCCGGGTGTCCGGTTTGCTGATCTGGTCCGGCGAGACCTACGCGCTCGAGGTCGGCCTGGCGTTGCCGGACGCCGATCTGTCGGAGGACGACGAGCTGGTCATCGCCCCGGAGGGCACCATTTACCTGTCCTTGCCGGAGCGGAACCAGATCGTGCGCGTGATCGATCTCCGGTAGGCGGTGCAACATCAAGGACCGCTGAAGGCGAGTTGGAACCGGGCGAAGTCGTCGAGGTCCACATCGCCGTCGTTCAGGAAGTCAAAGATGCCGCAACCGGGCAGAATCCCGCCGCCCGGTCCCGTCATGCACTCCGGGAAGGCGACGAAATCCGCCAGGTTCACGGTGGTGTCGCCATTGTAATCGCCCTTGGTGGCCACGCACTGCGCGGAGGACAGTTGGATGTCGTCGATGTTCCAGCCGCAGTAGGTCCAACCGCCGTCGGTGGTGCCCATCGTCCAGCGGAGGTACACGGTGGGCTTATTGTCGGCCACAGCCGAGATGTCGAACTCCTGATAGAGCCATGCGTGGTCGTCAATGGTCGCTGGACCGTTCGCCCAGATCGTCGTCCAGGTCGTGCCGTTGTTGCTGACCCGCACGTAGGCGTGGTCGTAGGCCGAGCCCTCCACTCCCAGCCAGCGCCAGAAGGACAGGGTTACGCCGGTTTTGCCGGTGCAGTTGATCGCCGTGCTGGTGAGATGCCGCTCGGTGGTCATGTTGTTGGTGTAGCCGCCGCTGAGGTTGTAACCGTAGACGTTCGTGCCCGTGTGCCCATTGGTGGGGTCGGGGCCGCCGTGGTCGCCGGAGCCGCCGGTGGGATGTCCGAAGGCCCATGATCCCTGGACGGTCCAACCCGGACTGGTGTCCAGGTTATTGACGTAGAAGGCCGAGCCCGCTCCCATCATCGTCGCCGAGTACACGTTGGTCGGAGCACAAGACGGGCTGACCGTCGTCCGGCCGCCGGTGCTTTGGGCGCTAAAGTAGAACTCCGGCGTGGAGGTGCAGTTGGTGGCCGGCAGGACCCCTTGGTAGGTGTTCCCGCTCACGTACGTAAGCGCGGTTTCGATGAACGGTCCGCTCGGGTCATAACGGTAGAACAGGCGGGCGGTGCTGGAATTCACCGTATCGAACTGCGGGACGATGTCGAGCGAAATGGTCGTGTTCGATCCGGCCGTAATTCGCTGCGGCAGCCCGGCCGGGAACCGAAACGATAGATCGTTCGCCGCAAACTCGGACAGGTGCAGGATGGCGGGCAGGTTTTCCTCGCAGGTGCGTAGGATCTGCTCCGGCGGCAGCGTGAAGCCGTTCGACCCGGTATCCCGCAACTCGATGCTGAAGCCGAATTTCCCCTGACTGCCGTAAACCCAGTCCGCCGAGCAGCCGTTGGCGTCGTAAAGCCCGAGGCAGATGGGCGTGGGCGTATAGGTCTCATTGTGGACCGGCTGAATCAGCGCCGCCATATCATTGCCCAGCGTGCTGAAGGTGGTCGCATCCGGCTCGGGCACCGTGCTGCAGATGTAACCCCAGGGCCAGAGGACCAGTTGGGCGTAGCTGTGGTAATCCATGACGGCGCGGATGCCGGAGTGGGCGATGATGAAGTTGCTCATGGCCTGCGTCTCCGGCTCGCTGAAGGCTGCCGTGCCGCGGTAGGTTTCCGAAGAGGGCGTGGGGCTGGAACCCGAGTCGTCGTACCCCCACTGGTAGCCCCAGTTGCGGTTGAGGTCCACGCCATAAGAGCCGCCCGCGTTGAGTCGGCGGTTCTTGCGCCACATGCGGTCGGTGGCCCACGTATAGACGTACCCGTCCGGATTCACGCAGCCGGCGAGGTAAAAGTCCACGTTGTCCACCAGGCTGGCGACGCAAGGATCGGTGGCGTAGTTGTTGACCAGGTAATCGGCCAGATACAGCACCACCGGCGTGGTGATCCACTCGCGAACGTGTTCCAGGGCGAAGTAGAACACCGCCGGTTTGGGGCCGGCGCCGGTGCCGGTGATGTGGAGCACCCAGATGTCCCGTCCCTGGATCGAGTTGCCGATGTCAATCATCTGGCACAACTCGGGATGGGCCGTCGCCAGATTGTTCATGAACGCCACGATCTGATCGAGGTTCATGTAGGCGTCCCACGTGCCTCGTCCGGGCAGGGCTTCCATTTGTTGCCGGACCAGCGGGCCGAGATCATCGATGAGCACGGTGTAGGTCAGCCCCGAGGCGGCCAGGTCCGCCCAACGCTCCGGCGGGATGCGGGCGTCGAGCGGGCCGATGCCCAGGTTGTCGCTCCAGATGTCCGGGCTGATGCCCAGCAGCAAGTCCAGGTCCGCCTGGCTCTTCACGTCCACGCGGACCACCCGGTGACCGGTGTAATCCACCGGATCCCCGAACGCGAAAGCGACCGGGACAAGCAAGACCGCCGCGAGAACCAGCGCAAGTCTGTTTGCTCGAATCATCGACGTGCCCTCCTTAAAGTACGGACCTTAATCATCTCCGCCCAGGCGGAGTTGGGACCATACGTCCAGTTTAAGCAGATGGGCCGGTCCATGCCAAGCCCTTATCAGGAAAACCTGAGGAAAACCGATGGTGATTGCACCCACAATGCTATTTGTGAATCTACAGTGTCACGTGGTGGGCGCACCGCCAGGGTGGCCCACCTCGTCTGGAGGTGGGGATGCGATTGCTGGAGAAGGCAATGAAGCCGGACATCATGCGGTTCGGTCGTGCATGCTAATCGCTTCCCCAAGTCCGAAGGACTTGGGCCACCCATATCTACGGGGGCGGGCAGGGTTACGGGAACATCTTCCACGGCCCCCGCCCCTTCCGTCCGCGCTATGACCCTTTGAGACCCTTTGATCCTTCGCCCGGCTTGGGCTAGGATGGCCGCCCAGCGCCGCGGAACGTGGGCGCGCGTCGCCGGTAGGCGTTGGTCAGGTGGTGGCATCCGTAGAGAAGGAACCGGTCTCATGGAGTGCAAGCGCGAAGAAGTCGAACAGATCTCGATTTTCCTGGAAAACCGCACCGGGGTCATCGCCGACCTCTGTACCCATCTGACGGAGCGCAACATCAACATCCGCGCCATCGCCGTACTGGACACGATTGACATCGGGACCGTGCGGATGGTGGTGGACGACCCGGAGAAGGCCAAAGAGGCTTTTGCGGCCGCCGGGGCAGCCTACGTCACGGTGAAGTGTCTGGCGGTCGAGGTGCCCCACCAGCCCGGCGGGTTCGCCCGCGTCGCCCGGAAGCTGTCCCTGGCCGGCATCAACATCGAGTACTTCTACGCCAGTGCGCTGAACGGTTGCGACCGCGCCATGGGCGTCTTCCGGGTCTCCGACCTGGAGCGGGCCCTGAAGCTCAACTACGACGCCTGAAGACGCCCAGCGGAAGGGACTTACCGGCTGACCAACTTCAGCAGGCCGGCAGGTGCCTTGTAGTGTCCGCTCTCGAGGGTGACGGCGACTCCGGCCGCCTCCAGGTGGTGGAGGTAGCGAAAGACCGTCCGCCGCGAGCAGCGCAGGCTCTTGACGATCTGCTGAATGGAGGCGCCCTTGGTCATCAGGGCGATCATCTTGAGTTGCCGCCCGTAGATGGACCGGTCGCTCTCCAGGGCTTTGACCAGCGCGAGGGCGGCGCCGTGGGTGCGGTTGTCGCCGGCATACAACTTGCGGGCGAGCGCGTGCTTCAAGGCCGCGTGGACGGCGAAGGTCTCCGCGAAATCGGACCGATTCCTGACGTTGGCTGCCATAGTCCTCCTCACTCCCTAAGAAACCATCGACTCGCGCCCCGGCGGGCTCGAACCTGGCGATCCGGCAACATGCCAAATCGTGACACTGTGGATACCTTACACCTCCGCCGCCCCTTGGACAAGCCCCCGGAACCAGGATTCCCGGCGGTTCACACCAGGACCCGGGTACCTTGGTTTGTCGGCCTGTGATATAATAGTCTCGTGGTGTGGCTCCCGGAGACATCTTCGTACCAGCGGATTCACGCCGTCCTCGACGGGCTGGTATCCGCGGCGCGCAAAAAGGAAAAAATGGACGAACACCTGAAATTGGTGGGCCTGATCGAGGCGGACCGGCATTTGCTGGTGGGCGCCAAGGCCCTGGCGGTGTATATCGAGCAACGCTTCACCAAGGATACCGACTACGTCGTCGGGCACCGGACGTACCAGAAAGTGCGTAAGTGGCTGAAGAAAGAGGACGTCGTCCACGACGACAGCGGCGAAACGATCCGCGCGGAAGTGCTGGGCCTGGACATCATCGACGCCAGCCATAACCCCGTCCTCACGGAGATCCTCAAACGGGAAAGCGGTATTCCCTCACCGGAGGCGTTGGCCGCGACCAAGTATATCGCGATCGTGAGTGGCACTCGCGAACGGCGGAAAGTCTATCAGGACATAGCCGATCTGGTCGGACTCGTTACCCTGGATGGCTTTGATGTCGGCAAACTCCTCGGATACCTCGTGGATCGATATGAGGAGCAGCGTACCCGTGTCCAAGCCTTGATCGACAAAATCCAGCGCGGTGAATCCCCGATCGTGATCTGACGCGCGTCAAAACTTCACTTTCAGAATCGGCTTGAAGATCAAGGCGCCGACGATGGACACCACCAGAAACCACACCAGCCACCAGTCGGCCCCGGCGTACCACGCCTCCCGCTCCGGATAGGGTTCCAGCCGTATCGACTGCACGGGCGAAGACGGAGGAAACGATACTTCGGCCGGATAGAACAAACGCTCCCCCCAATCGCTCCCCGGTCGCACCGGGGAGACGCGGGGGATGTCCTCGCCGACGGCCAAAGCCTTGGTGAAGGTTTCCGGCCCGTTGGTGATGGCGATGGTGTGGAGGCCGGCGGTCTTGGCCCGCAGGCGCCAGGTGACCGAGGCGTCGGAGACGGCCCGCACTCGGTCGAAGATCTCAAACCCGTTGGGGTCAGGAATGCTCAGGTCGAAGTTGGAGAGCGGAGCGTTGGGCTGCAGCTTGGCGGTCACGAGAATTTCTTCCCCCACCTTGAGGGGACGCCACTGATAGCGCAAGCCCATTTGGGCGGCTGTCAGCACAAAGGGGATGCCCATCACCAGCAGCGGGGGGACCATGCGATACAACATGCGTAGGGCCGCCCAGATCAGCCGTCCCTGGGCCCCGAACATCACGCGCAGGTCGTCCTTGAACAGCTTGATGGCCAGCATGTTGGCCTTGGTGTCGTCCTTGATGCGGGCGATGGCCGCCTGGTTCGAGGTGTACTTGACCACTACCAGGGCGACGATTCCCGCCACGACGGACAGCAGGGTGAGCGAGAACCAGCGGGGCAGCGGGTTCAGTGGCGCGTAAATCGCGTCAAAGAGCACGGTCAAAATGCGATTCAGCGTGCCCATCCCTGTTCAAAGGTCGAAATTCAAGGTTGAAAGTTCCGAGTCTTGGGTTCCGCAAGCTGAGAGCTGACCGCTGACAGCTACTCTATGTACCCCAGGCCGCGGAGTCGCTCGGTGATCTCGGCGTCGGACTCGGCGGATTCCAGGGTGCTCAATTCCTTTTCGATGAGGTGGACGATGAACTCCTCCGGGGAGGTATACCCCGCCACCTCCGCCACCTTCTTCACCCGGGCGTACAGGTTGTCGTCCAGTTTGATCTTGGCCACTGTGGAATCCTCCAACATCAATGGTCCGGCATGAGGAGCCAAGTTCCGTTTCGTTTTCCAGGAAGAGCCGCAGGCTTCAGCCTGCGCGGCGCCGCGCGGACTGAAGTCTGCGGCTCTTTCGATGGGTCATCGTCTCTCATCGGGCATAGGCGGTCGCCTCCGACCGGGTGAAAACGCTCCGCCCTTCCATCGTTTTAGGGATCGGCACGCCGAACTCCGCCAGTATCGTGGGGGCGATGTCCACCAAGGCGGGCCGGTCCGTGCGGATCGGACGATTCGCCAGCAGAATGCCGGGCACCAGGTCGGCGGCGATGCAATGGTCGGCGCACCACGCCTGCGTGTTGTCTTCGAGCACCTCCTTAGGAACGCCGCCCAGCACCGTGCTCCAACTCCCGCGATAGCTGCGGTCGTAGCCGATCTGCAGATCGGGCCCGAGGGACACATAAGGCCCGGAATACACCCGGTCGCACTGATACACTTCCTTGACCACCCGCTCGCCCGTCTGGGGATCGACCAAGGCGAGCAGCCTCTCGCGGATGTCGTCCAACAAGGTCTGCTTATCGGCCGGATCGACGATGCCACACTTCTCCCGCCCTTTCAGGTTGACGTACAGGCCGTTGATCCCCAGGGCGTAAGCTTTCGTCGCTTCAAAGTCGATGTTCAGGGCCATGCCGTACTCGGAGGCGTATTTGCGTTTCAGGTACCCGGCTTCCGACAACCAGGTGTTGAGATTGAGCCCGCGGGTGAACGTCTCGAATCCGTGATCGCTCAGCACCAGGATGGTCGCTTCGGGAGAGCGCTCCAGGACCTTGCCCAACGCCTGGTCGGCTTCTTGGTAAATCCGCTCCATCTCGTGGGCGTAGCGCTCCTGCTCCTCGGGCGTCAGGGCCGGGTGATTCGGCGTCCGCGCCCCCCAAAAGGCGTGTCCCACCAGGTCCGTGCCGCCGAAATAGATGAAGAGCAAACCCGAGGCAAAATGGTCCAAAGCGTAGTCGAGCAGCTTCATCCGCTCCTGGTAAACCAGGTCCGCCTGCTCCAGGAATTGTGGGCGGCTGAGCACCTTGAGAGTCAGGACTTCGGTGTCCTCCGGGAGCCCCTGCGTGTAGAACCGCCCGGTGACCTGGGCCACCTGGGCGGCAAAGCCCGCCGGCGCGGAAATCGGAGCGTCCTCGCGGAGCGGATCGAAGTTGAACGGCGAGACGTAGAACTTGAGGTTCGGATGCACTTCCTTCAGAAAAATCCGACACACGGCGTGCATGGTGGCGAGATGCGGGATCATGTCGAACTTGATGGGGTACCACTCGCTCCATTCTCCCTCGTGCAGGACCAGCATCTGGTCCTGCCAGGCGATTCGCACCACCGGGTCTTCCGGGTCGCGCCACACGCTGAACGGGACCTGCACAGGTCTCTGCTCCTTCTTCTCCGCCCGGAGGGTGTTGTCCGGACCGTAGAAAACGGCGGTCCCGGTGTCCTTCTTCCCCAAGAGCAACGGATAGAGTTTGCCACCGCCTTCGATCTTGCGATAGCGTTCTTTGGGATCGCTGGTGTAGTAGGAAAAAGTGCCGCCTTGGAAGTCTTTCAGGTCCGGCGTCCCCATGTCCGTGAGGCAGGAGAACTCGGCCCCCTTGGAGTCTTTGGCCGGATAGTTGGCCGGCATCCGCAAGACGCGCGCCGGAATGCCCGCTTCGGTGAGGTACTCCCAGAAGGGCTTGCCGTGGCGCAGCAGCCGTTCCTTGCCCGCCAGAAGGGGAAGGCGATACCCCAACAGGTTGGGGATCACCCACCGGTCTTCCGTTTTGTCCGCATAGGAAGCCCGTGGTCGGATGGGGGCGGCGCCCGGAGGGGCGGGGTCGCGGTGGATGAAGTCGAAGAGGCCGTGTCCGCCCGGGTTCAGGCCGGTGACCATCGTGGACCACGCCACCGGACTCTGCGGCGGGATCACGGTTTGCAGCGGGCAAAAGCCGCCCTGCTCCCACAAACGGCGGAAGTTCGGCAAACGTCCGTCCGCCATCATCTCCCCGGTGAGCTTGGGGTCCATCCCGTCGAAGCCCACCACGATGACACGCTTGCCGCCGGACCGGTCCTGCTTGCTGCACGACGGGACCACGGCCAATAGGATAAGCACGGCTATTCTGCAATAGCCTCCGCTCCCTGACGGTCGCGGTTCGGATAGGGGGGTGGCCCAGGTTCTCTGAACCTGGGGGAAGGATGGTCCTGCGGGACTGAGAAAAGGTGCGGCCATATCTTGTAGCGGCCCGCGTTCCTGCAGGCCGCCTCTTTCCTCGGCAGGCGTCTCGCCGGCCGCTACCTGCTAAACCCTACGGCGTTTGGGCCGCGCCTGCCGGCGTTTCCTTTGTATGGTCGTTGAAGCGAACGCCCGAGTCGGCCACCTTCAGCGGCTTGCCGTCCATGAAGGCCGGCGTCTGCACGCCGAAGAGGTCGAGCGTTGTCGGTCCGAGGTCCATGATCCGCGGAGCGGCGCAGTCCAGGTCCCGGTTGCAGAAGAACACGCCCGGCACCAGCCGCGGGTCGAGACAGTGGTCCGCGCTCCAGGCCTTGGTATTGTCGTGGAACACCGCGTCGGTGACCTCGCCGATCGCCGCCTCCCAGGACACCCGGTACCCTTCATTGTACCCGATCATCAAGTCCGGTGCTTCGCTCTTGTACGGACCCTTGTAGAACTTGAGGCTGTTGTAGACTTTGACGATGGCCACCTCCCCGGTTTCAGGATCGGTCAACCCTTCGAGCTTTTCGCACAGCTCGTCGCGCAGGCGATCCGCTTCCGGGCCGGGTTCCACGATACCCTGGGCTTCGCGCCCCTTGAGGTTCAAGTAGATACCCGCCAAGCCCGAACCATAGACCCTCGTCTTCGACCAATCCACGTTGGCCAGGTACTTGACCCCCGGCTGCGCGTCCGGCTTGAGGGTCATGTACCCGTTCTCGATCAGCCAGCGATTCATGTCGAACCCGCGCCGGAAGGTTTTGGCTCCGTGATCCGAAAGGACCATCACCACGGTGTCGGGATCATCGCACCGGGCCAGCAACCGTCCGACGAGTTCGTCCACCCGGGCATAGTGCTCCGGGATGGCGGCGGCCAGCTTCTGGTCCCCAAATCCTTCCTTGGCCGGGTGGGCGGGATCCAGATACCGCCAGAACATGTGATTCACCCGGTCGGTGCTGTCGAAGACGCAGACGATGAGCCCGCGCCGCACCTTGTCCAGCGCGTCCAGCAGCATGACCTCGCGTTCCCGGTCCGCCTCGAGACACTGGTGCAGAAAGCCGGGATCCTCCAGGATTTGCTCGTTGAGCGCCCACGTGTCCTCGGCGAAACCGAGCGTGGCGAACGGCCCCTGGCGCTTGGAGAGGTACATGCTGTAGACGGTGGGGAAGGCGATCGGAAAGGCCGGCTTCTCCGGGTCGATCTGGATGGGGGTCACGTACAGGTCCAGGTGCGGGCGGGTGCCGAGCAACTGGAACTGGCAGATCCCGTGAACTTTCTTGCGGAACCCGCCGTCGAAGGTCACCGGGACCCACGCGCTGTACTCTTTCCGCCGGAGTCTGACGCTGGTGTCGCCGACCGAAAGGGCGATGCTCTCCTCGTGATCGTCGATCTCTATCGTGAAGGGACACCTGAGTGTCACCTTGCTGCCGTTCCGGGGAATGGACGGCCCCACCAGATAAGACGCGACGCGGTTGCCCGTGCGCTGGACCCGGATCTGTTCCCCGCCGGTGTGCTCCACCTCCTCGCTGGGCCGGGTGGTGTAATACGAGAACGTACCCTGGCTGCCGCGCAGATCGGGCACGCACATAGAGGACAGCAGCACGCCGCGAAACTTCTCCGGCGGAAAGGTGATCGGGACGCGGATGATGCTGCTGAAAATCCCGTGCTCGCCGAGGATGTTCCAGAACGGCTTGCCCTTGCGCATCAGGCTCATCGAGGGGCGCTTGCCGCCCGCGATGTGGACCGAGGACAGCACGGGCAGGTAGTTGCGCTTGTCGCGGGTCAGGAAATCGAAGACGTTGTGCTTGCCGGGGTTGGACCCGGTCAGGAACGACGCCCACGCCACGGGAGTCAGGGCCGGCAAGGTAGTGCCCAGGTGGCGATAGCAGCCCTGCTCGCGGAGGCGGGCGAGGTGGGGCATCCGCCCCTCCGCCATGTACTGCTCCACCAGCGTGGGCTCCATGCCGTCGAACCCGATGATCACCACCCGCTTGACCCGGGCACGGGCATGGGCCTTCCGGCCTTTGTATACGCGGAGGCACCAGCGGATCGGCCAGGTGAGCAGCGTAACGACCGCCGACACCATGGCCGCCAGAATCACGAAGCCCGAGGAGAAAACCGCGAAACCGGCCCCAGGTCCGATGTAGGCCTGGGCCGGCGCTGCCGTCAGCAACAGCGTGAGGCCTGCCAGAGGGACGATCCGTCGAACGTTCCGTGAGCACCGCATCTTCCAGCACTCGCCTCGAAAAAGCACGCCGCCGAGGGCGCGCTCAACGATCTTTCCTCGAATACTCGTCAATGGAAGATGGTAAGCTTGCGTCACGAGGTTGGCAATGTTCGACCCCCCGCGCACGGTCACTGCTCAGCGGAAGGAAGAGACGCGCAGGTCGGTACAAACCCATAACTCTAGCAATTGCAAGCGGTTACGTGCGTTTTGTGGATAGTTGCGGCCGTCATGGTTGTCGTAGCCCGCGACGGTAGGCGGCCCGCGTCAGAGCGACGCGATCCGTCAGGCGGCAGGGGATCAAGAAAAGCTCCGCATCGAGCGGTACACCCCTCAGGGGCGTCGCTGACTCGAATAACTGGTCGATTCGTCGGCAAACGGGTCTAATGCGCCAGCGTAATTCGGCGGACCTGTATGGCTGAGACACCCCTGGTTTCCATCATTATTGCGACCCACAATCGGCGCGACGTGCTGCTGGACACGCTGGCCAAGGTGCACGCAGCGGCGGCGCCGGCCGGGCCGTATGAGATCATCGTCGTCGATAACCGTTCGCGGGACGGCACGGCCGCCGCCGTCCGCCACTGCTATCCCGAGATCAAACTCCTCAAGGCCCGTGGCAACCTGGGCAGTTGCGCCAAGGCCCTGGGCGTCGAGCAGGCCGCCGGCCGCTACATCCTGTTCCTGGACGACGACTCGTATCCGCGGCCCGGGTCCCTGGAACGTATGATGGCCCATCTCGAAGCCGATGCCTTCCTGGGTGCGGTGGGATTTCAGGTACACCTGCCGGACGGTTCCCGCGAGTGCAGTGCCCTGCCCAACGTGTTCGTCGGCTGCGGCGTGGGGTTCCGGGCCGGCATGCTCCGCGACATCGGTTCGCTGGATCGGTCGCTGTTCATGCAGGCCGAGGAGTACGACCTGAGCTTTCGGCTGGTCAACGCCGGATGGAAGGTTGAAGTGTTCGACGACCTCCACGTCGAGCACCTGAAGACCGAACACGCCCGACGCACCGAACGCACGACGTTCTACGACACCCGCAACAACCTCCGGGTCATCGCGCGGTACCTTCCGGCCCCCTACGACCGCATCTACCGCGACGATTGCTTGCAAAGGTACGAATGGCTCGCCAGCCGCGATGGGCATGGGCACGCCTTCCGCCGCGGGGCCCGGGCCGGGCGGCGACGCGCCATGCTTGAACGGTGGTTCTACCGGCGGCGGCGCCTTTCGCCCGAGGTATTCGAGCATTTCTACCGATGGACGTTCATTCGACAACGGATGGTGGAGCTTACGCGTGGCGGCGTCCGGCGAATCATCCTCGCGGACTTGGGCAAGAATGTCTTCCCATTTCACCGGGCGGCAAGCGAGGCGGGGATCGAGATCGCCGCGATCGGCGACGACCGCTTTGCGTTTCCGGGGCGTGCCTACCGCGGCGTGCCCGTCGTTCCGAGGGAAGAGGCGTTGGCCCGACCGCACGATGCGGTGGTGGTCAGCAACACCGGCCCGGTGCACGCGGCCCGGACTCAACGGCTCCTCACGCCCCTCAACGTCAGCCCAGTCCATAGCTGGTTCAATGCGAAAGAACACGTCGGCGTCGATGAATTTGGCTCGTCACCCCCCGCATCGGATTCCGATGATATCCCGGCTGAGCGGAGCGCTGCGTGCGCCCTGCTGGCTGGTCGCGCGGGCTAAAGCCCGCGGCTCAGGGTGAGGAATTCTCCGTGGACAAGGTCG
>JBGPAW010000036.1:0-15201 GCA_041480905.1 Phycisphaerae bacterium | reverse complement strand
CTTTCTCACCCAGAGCGGGCAGCTCTACATGGAAGCGGCCGCCATGGCTCTGGGACGGGTCTATTGTTTCGGGCCGACCTTCCGGGCCGAGAAGTCCAAGACCCGCCGTCACCTCACCGAGTTCTGGATGGTGGAACCCGAGATCGCCTTTGCCAGCCTGGACGACGTGATGGACCTGGCCGAGGACTTCGTCTGCTCCCTGATCGAGCGCGTGCTGAAGGACCATCGGACCGACCTGGAGTTCCTCGGGCGGGACCTCGCGCCTTTGCAGAGCATCCAGAAGCCCTTCTACCGCATCAGCTACAGCGAAGCGGCGGAGATCCTGCGTGGACCACGGGCGAAGGAACTCCTCGAAAAGGACCTCGTGGAGCAGACCGCCGAACTGGCGGACCTCCAGCGCAAGATCGAAGAACTGGCGCAAAAGGCTAAGAGCGGAAAGAAGGAGTGGGAACGCGAAAAAGCCGCCCAGGCGGAGCAGGCCGCCCGCGAGCAGCGCGCTGACGTGGAGGAGCAGGTCGCCAACATCCCCGAGCACCTGGAATTGGCGGCCAACTTCGAGTGGGGGAGCGACCTGGGCGGCTCGGACGAGACCATTCTATCGCGGCTGCACGAGCGCCCGGTGTTCGTACACCGCTATCCCAAGGGGGTCAAGGCGTTTTACATGCGGGTCGATCGGCAGGACCCCCGGCTGGTCGAGAACTTCGACATGCTGGCCCCGGAGGGTTTCGGCGAGGTCATCGGCGGATCGGCCCGCGAGGAGGATTATGACATCCTGGTATCGCGCATCCGCGAGGACGGGCTGCCGCAGGAACCGTACGAGTGGTACCTGGACCTGCGGCGTTACGGCAGCGTGCCGCACGGGGGGTTCGGCCTGGGCGTGGAGCGGACCCTGGCGTGGCTGTGCGGCCTGCACCACGTGCGCGAGACCATCCCGTTTCCGCGGATGATGGGGAGAATCTATCCGTAGGCGGCAAGGCAACCAGGCAGCCAGGTGAGGGAGGCGGCGGCCGATTTGGCGTTCATAGTCCGGGTGTGAAGGGATCTAAACGGGAGTAGGCGCGTGGTGGAACAACCGACGTTGGACCAATCGAAGACACTGTGGGGTCATCCCCGCGGGTTGTTTGTCCTCTTCTCCACGGAGATGTGGGAGCGGTTCAGCTTCTACAGCATGCGTAACATCATGACGCTCTATATGGTGAGCGTCGTGCTGCTCGCCATGGCTGCGGAAAGGGGCGAAAAGGCGGCCGGCGGGCACGCGGACCAGATCTACGGGGCTTACTTGGGCTTCGTGTATGCGGCGCCCTTGGTCGGGGGCATGCTGGCCGACCGGCTGTTGGGTCAGCGGCTGGCGATCTACATCGGTGGGTTCCTCATGTCCCTGGCCCAGTTCACGCTCACGACGCACGCGTTGTTGGTGCGGTCCGGGACGTCCCCCGAGGTCCTGCACCCGCTTTTCTTCACGGGGCTGGGTCTGCTCGCCTGCGGCAACGGGTTCTTCAAACCGAACATTTCGACGATCGTGGGCACCCTTTACTCGGTCGAAGACCGGCGCCGGGATAGTGCGTTCACGATCTTCTACATGGGGATCAACATCGGGGCCACGCTGGCCAGCATCTCGGCCGGCATCGCGCAGAAGTGGGGCTGGTATCTGGGGTACCTCCTAGCCGGCATCGGGATGATTGTGTCCTTGGTGGTCTTTTTCGCAGGGCGCGGCCAAATTGCCGGGCGGGGTCTGCCGCCCGCCGGGGCAAGGCTGCTGGGGCGCGGCCGGCTGGGCGTGCCCAACGTGGTCCCGCTAATTGTTGGAGTCCTCGTGTTCATTCCCTTCGCGTCATACATGATGTCCCGCCCCGAGTACGTGCAGAGCTTGGCGGCCATCGTCGCCGGGCCGGTGCTCCTGTACCTGTTGTTCGAGGCCTGGCGCGGCCCGCGCGAAGAAGGCGGGCGAATGATCGTGATCATCGTGTTGTGCATTTTCTCAATGGTGTTCTGGGGGACGTTCGAGCTTCAGGGCAGCACGATTACCCGGTTCACCCAGGACCAGGTCAACCTCTGGGTCTTTGGCTTGCAATTGCCAGCGGCGTTTGTGGCCGGCTTCGTGAACCCCATCCTGATCATCGGGCTCGCGATTCCGTTTTCCCTGCTGTGGGTCTGGCTCGACCGCAAACGCCTGGAACCGTCCACGCCGCTCAAGTTCTCCTTGGGTCTGGCGCAACTCGGGCTGGCGTTCCTGATGCTCTGGATTGGCGCGAAGCAGGCCGAGCACAGCGGCAAGAGCGCTCTGGCCTGGCTCCTCCTGGCGTACCTGTTCTTGACCACCGGCGAGTTGTGCCTGTCGCCTATCGGGCTGTCCATGGTGACGAAGCTATCGCCTGCGCGGCTGGTCGGCGTGTTCATGGGCGTCTGGTTCCTGTCCTCCGCGGTGGCCAACGTGATCACTGGCGGGGTTGTCGGCCGGCTCCAGGCGCAGTTCGGTTACGCACCCGTGTTTCTCGGGATCGCCGGGACCGCCGGAGGCGCCGCCGTGCTGCTGTTTGTGCTGGTTCCGCTGCTCAAACGCATGATGCACGGCATCAAATGAAAAGTGGAAAAGTCAAAAAGTCGAAAGCCGGAACGAGAAAAACCGTAACCGCTAAGGTGCTCTCCACCGGGCCACCGGTTGCAGGAGCATCCGCCGGCCTTCGAGGACTTCCTTAAGCCGGTCGGCGTCGGTCAGCGTGTCGGCGTTCGCCTTGAAGAACTCCGCCACCATCTTCCAGTCGCGCAGCACGATCGCGTGCCGGGCCCTCTCTTCGTGTTCGCGCGTCTCGAGTATGATCGCCAACATCTCGTTTGCGCCGTAGGCTTCGGCATCGCTCGCCTTGTTGCCGATGCCGATCCGCAGCGTCGGCCAGTATCCGCGCAGCTCGTGGAGTTTTCCGCGCTTGAACCGCTCCGAACGCACGGTCTGGCGCACGCCTTCGGCGGTCAGCAGAGGCCCTTCGGGAAAGCCCTTTTCGCGCAGCCAGGCCCGGGTCTTGTCGCGCAGGAAACGCGGCCGGGCCGTCAGGTACAAAACGTGATAGTCCTGCGTCAGCGTGTTGAGCGTCTTCACCGAGCGCTTCAGCGGGCTGATTTCATCTTCATCCTTGTCCAGGAGCAGCTCTTTGTAGTCCGTCTGCGCGATGGTGTGGTCGACGTCCACGGCGATGATGACGCGCCGGCGGTTCCAGGTGACCACCTCGCCCGCGGCATAGAGCTGCCGCCGCTCCACGAACGCGCGGGCGGTAAAACGCTGCACGTCGGGCGGCACCAGAACGTGCACCGAGGCTCGTCCGTCCTTATCGGTGTCGTCCTCGCCCACCTCCCGGTCATCGGCGAAGAACCGCACCTTGACGTGCTCCACGCTGCGGCGGATGCCCAGCACCGCATCCCGTTCGAGGTACGCCACCAAGTGGGTTTTCTCGCCGGACATCACCGCGGCATCATCCACGCTTAGGACTGGCGAACCGCACGCCCCCGACGTCATGACGCACACCACCGCCAGGGCCCCGCCCATTCTGCGCCTCCCCCGAACCCGTACCAGTTGCATGATTCAATCTCCTCGTCCCGTAAGGGCAGTTCAGCGTCGCCGATGCCTCCGGAGCAGTTCGACGATCCGCCGCAGGTTCTCCGGCGGCGGGGCCTCAACCCGCATGGACTTTTCGTGGATGGGGTGCACAAACTCGATGGCCAAGGCGTGCAACGCTTGCTTGGCGATCAGCGGTTCGGTCGAGCCCTGCCCGGCGAGGTCCTTCTCACTGAACAGGTGCCCGCCGTAATAGGTGTCGCCCATCAGCGGATGGCCGATGGCCGAGAGGTGTACGCGGAGTTGGTGCGTACGCCCGGTCTTGGGAGACAGATGGACGACGGCGAAACCCTTGAACCGTTCTTTCACCGCATAGTGGGTGACCGCTTCCTTGAACAGCATGGCCCGCGGCAGTTGTCCGGGGTTGAGATAGCGGTCTTTAATCAGCGGATGGTGGCCCAGCGGCTGGTCGATGATGTCCTGGTCGCGGCTGGGTTCGCCCTCGCAGATGCCGAAGTAAACCTTCTGGACCGTCCGCCGCTCGAACTGGAGCGCCAGACGCCAGTGGGTCTCGTCGTCCTTGGCGATGAGCATGACGCCCGTGGTGTTCTTGTCCAGGCGGTGCACGATCCCCGGCCGGTACGGGTCGTCGCCGTGACTGAGCGAGGCGGCGTGGAAGGCGACGGCGTTGGCCACGGTGCCGCGCTGCCAGGAGCCGGCCGGATGGCAGATGATGCCCGCCGCCTTGTTGATGGCGATGAGGTGGTCGTCCTCGTAGAGGATGTCCAGGGGGATGTCTTCCGGCGGCACGTCGGAGGGCGGCGGAGGCGGGACCAGCACCTCAACGAGGTCGCCGCTGGCCGGTTCGTAGCTGGCTTTGGTGGGCAGACCGTTGACCGTGATCTCCCCCTGCTTGATGAGCTTCTGAAGCGTGGTGCGCGACAGGCGCGGGAACCGGGCGTGCAGGTACTTGTCCAGCCGCCGCCCGGAGACCCGCCGGCGGATGCGTAGACGCTCGCGCCGCACCGCGGGATCGTCGTCCGGCTCTTCCTCGGACGGACTGGGGGGCTCGGCAAGCAACTCGTCGTCCAGGCTGTCCGCGGGTTCGGGTAGCAAGGAAACCTCTATCATCATCATAGCCCGGCAATGTCTGCCTGGGTATGATGATGACCCACGAGCCGTTGAAGTACCTTCAGGCCGGCGGAGAAGGCAGCGCAGAGTGGAGCGTGATGGCTACGATCGCCGCCGAACTGGGCCGGTGCCCGCTGTTTAGCCGCTTGGGGCCGGCGGAGTTGGAGCAAATCGCCAACGCGGCGCGCCTGCGCCACGTGGCGGCCGGTGAGCCGGTGTTCTGGGAAGGCCGACCCTGCGAGGGCTTCTACGTCGTCTCTGCCGGTTGTATCCGGCTGTACAAGCTCGCCCCCGACGGGCGCCAGCGCACCCTGCATCTGGTCCGCCCGCCGCAGTCGTTCGCCGAAGCCGCCATGTTCGGACCGGGCGTTTATCCAGCCTCCGCTGAAGCCCTCGAGGATTCCAGCTTGATTCTCGTCCGCCGCGATCCGTTCCTGCGGCTGCTCCGCGAGCAGCCGGATGCGGCGCTGCGTTTGTTCGAGTCCCTGAGCCTCTGGCTGCGCCGCCTGCTCGATCAGCTCGAAACCGAAACTTTTCTCAACGCCCGGGCCAAACTCGCCGGCTATCTGCTGCGCGAAGGGCGCCGATGCGGCTGCACGGACGGACCTTGCCGGATCGAGCTTGTGCTCCCCAAGAAGGACATCGCCTCGCAACTGGGCATGGCCCCGGAGACCTTCTCGCGCGCCCAGGCGGACCTGGAGGCCCGCGGTCTGATCCGACCGGCTGGCCGGCATGTCGATATTTGCGATCCAGGGGCACTGGAGCGGTTGCTGCTGGGCGAGGACGCATCATAACATATGTATTGACAACGAATTAGACTCGCCCGGCAAAAAATCTGCGCCGCTTGACGGCGGTCAAGGCATCCTCTGCGGCCAAGGGCGATACTAGGGTCTGTGGCGGTCGCCGCTCCGATCGGTGAGGTGACCGCGAAACTTCCCTCAAGTTGCTCAGAAGGAGCCGAACGATGTCCTATTCTAAGCCCATCCAGATGTTGGTGGACGAACACGAAGTCATCAAATCGGTCTTGGAAGCCGTGGAGGCGGTCGCCCGTCGCGGTGATGGCGGCCAATTTCCGCAGGATTTCTATGAGCAGGCCTTTGATTTCTTTCCGGCCTTCGCGGACAAATGCCACCACGCTAAGGAGGAGGTGCACCTGTTTCCGCTGCTCGAGGCCCGCGGCGTGCCGCGGGAGGGCGGGCCGATCGGGTGCATGCTGACCGAGCACGAAGAGGGCCGCGGCCATGTGGCCGCCGTGCGGGAAGCCCTCCGCCGCACCCGCCAGGGCGACCGACAGGCCCGCGCGACGGTGCGACGGGAAGCCTTGGCCTACGTCGAACTCCTCCGGCATCATATTCTCAAGGAGAACGAAATCCTGTTCGTGGTGGGCGACCAGCGGATGACCGCCAAGGACAAGGAAGAGCTGTTCAAGAAATTCCAATGCGCCGAGCACAGCGTGCTGCCGCCGGGGTCACATGAGAGATACGTAGCGCTGGCCAAGGAACTCCAAGTGCTGAGTGCTGAGTGCTGATAGCTTTTCACGAAAGGAACGATCTGATGATTGGGCGCGGACTGAAGATTCTATTCGTGGGCAGCATTCTGGCCGCCGTCGCCATTGCGCTGGGCGGAGGCTATTACACGTACGAGGCGGCCCCACCCTATCCAGGCCAAGTGGTGGCGGAAGGCGCCGGTACGCTCCTGTTTGACAAGGAGGGCATCCTGAAGGGACAGGAGGTGTGGCAGAAGTACGGCCTGATGGACTTGGGTTCGGTCTGGGGCCACGGCACCTACCGCGGCACGGAATTCACCGCGGACACGCTGCACCGCATCGGGCAGCACATGCGGGATTCCCGGGCACGCGCCCAAGGAATCCCGAACTACGCGGCCCTCTCCGACGCGCAGAAAATCGTGCTCGATTCCCAGGTCATCGAGGAACTTAAGAAGAACCGCTACGACGCGGCGACCGACCGACTCACGCTCACGTCGGCCCAGACGGCCGCGTGGGAAGGAATCCGGCGTCACTACGACAAGGTCTTCTCCGAGGGCGTACCGGACGCCAATATCGTTCCGCGGGGCATCCCGGACCCAAACGAACGTCGGGCGCTGGCGGACTTTTTCTACTGGACGGCCTGGTGCGCGGGGACGCTGCGCCCCAACAAAGGTCTGACCTACACCAACAACTGGCCCCCGGACCGCAGCGTGGGCAACGAGATCACCCCGGCGGCCGTCGGCTGGTCCATCGGGGCGCTCTTGGGGGTGATGTTGGCCGCCGGACTGGCCTTGTTCGCCTTCTTCCGGTTTGACTTCCACAAGGACCTGGAAGGGTTGTCGCTCGATGCGACCGTCGGCGAGCGGATCGCCCGCATGCCGATCTCGCCCAGCCAGCGCAAGGCCGCCAAGTTCTTCCTGGTGGTCGTGGGCCTGCTGTTTCTGCAATTGAACATGGGCGGGCTGATGGCCCACTACACCGTCCATCCCAGTTCTTTCTACGGGCTCGATTGGATCCCCAAGACCTTCGTGTACAACTGGGCCAAGAGCTGGCACCTGCAACTGGCGATCCTCTGGATCGCGGTGGCCTGGGTCGGATCAGCGCTGTACCTCGGACCCATCGCCGGCGGACGCGAGCCCCGCAAACAGGGACTGCTGGTGGACATCCTCTTCGCCGCCGTGGTCTTTGTGGCGGTGGGGGCGCTGGTGGGGACGGCGCTCGGCGTGAAGGGACTGGCCGGCAAGTTCTGGTTCTGGATCGGGCACCAGGGCTGGGAGTTCCTCGAGTTGGGTCGGCTGTGGCAGATCTTGCTCTTCCTCGGGCTGGTCGTGTGGCTGGTGCTGGTGATCCGCGGGGTCAAGCCGCACCTGGCCCGCGGTCAGGACCGCTGGGGCACCATACCGTTCTATAGCTACTCGGCCATCGCCGTGGTGTCGTTTTTCGCCTTCGGATTGTTCTACACCCCGCGGACCCACATCACCATCGCCGACTTCTGGCGCTGGTGGGTGGTGCATACGTGGGTGGAGGGCATCTTTGAATTCTTCGCCGCGGCGGCGATGGCCTACGTGATCACCGCCCTGGGGCTGGCCCCCAAGAAAAAGGCGCTGCGGGCCGCCTATCTGACGGCCTGCCTGGCCATGTTCTCGGGGATCATCGGCGTCGGGCACCACTATTACTGGTTCGGCGACCCCGATCTGTGGATCGCTCTGGGCGGCGTCATCTCCACGATGGAGCCGGTGCCGATCCTGCTGCTCCTGGTGAAGGTGGCCCTGGAGGCCAAGGATTCCGTCGCGGTCCGCGAGGCCTTCCCCTACAAATGGCCGCTGATGTTCCTGGGCGCCTCTTCGTTGTGGGCGTTTCTCGGCGCCGGCGTGTTCGGGTTCATCATCACCACGCCGGTGATCAACTACTACGAGCACTCCACCTACCTGACCATGAACCACGCGCACGCCGCGCTGTTCGGCACCTACGGCATGCTGGCCATCGGCCTGATGCTCTTCGCCCTGCGCGGTCTGGTCCGCCCGGAGAAGTGGTCCAACACGTTGCTGAAGGTGGCCTTTGTGGCGACCAACGGCGGCCTGCTGGCCATGACCATCCTGACGTTGCTTCCCGTGGGGCTGATCCAGACCCGGGCCTCGTACATCTACGGACTGTGGTACGCGCGCAGCCCGGCCTTCTATGAGGAACCGTGGGTCAAGTTCATCGGACAGTGGCGCATCATTCCCGACCTGATCATCATCACCGGAGTGATCGCCCTGGTGGTGTTTGTGGTGCGGGCGCTGGCTAACCTCAAGCCCGCGACGGTGGGCGACGGAGAGACCCTGGTGATCCCGTCGGCAGCCCAAGCCGCGCGCGGAAGAACCTGATCCGAACCGCGACCGTAAGGAAGCGGAGAGATTGGCGGATTGCCGACACTGAACCGCGACCGTAAGGGAGCGGAGAGAATTGTCGATTGCGGAAACTGAACCGCGACCGTAAGGGAGCGGCGTGATCGAGGAGGCCAGCATACATGAGAGGATCTACGATCGCACTGCAGATCGGCTTAACGGTTCTTGGGGGCTTCGGCCAATCGGCGACCGCCGGGTCCGGCCCCCTGCCGGAATGGTCCGAGCAGACCCAGGCTTGCCTGGCGTGCCACAAGGAATGGGCCAGCTCGGCCATCTACCAGCAGTGGGGGTCGAGCAAACACTACCGCGCCAAAGTAGGGTGTTACGAATGCCACGCGGCCAACGAGGGCGAACCCGACGCCTTCGAGCATGAGGGCGAATGGATCGCCACCATCGTGTCGCCCAAGGATTGCGCCCGCTGTCACGAAACCGAAACGCGCCAGTTCGCCGAGTCGCACCATTCCAAGGGCGCCCGCATTCTGGGCTCGCAGGACAACATGCTGGCCGAGGTCGTCGAAGGCAATCGGGGTATGAAGACGCCGGGTTTCCCGGAGGGAAACAGCGCCGCGGCGGTCAGCGGCTGCTGGCAGTGTCACGGGGCGCAGGTCAAAGTCTTGGAGAAAGGCAAGTTAGACCCGGCCACCTGGCCCAACACCGGCATCGGACGCATCAACCCGGATGGGTCGGAAGGTTCCTGCACGGCCTGTCACAGCCGGCACAGTTTCTCCACGGCCCAGGCCCGCCACCCCGACAATTGCGGCAAGTGCCACATGGGCCCCGACCACCCCCAGAAGGAAATCTACTACGAGTCCAAGCACGGCATTGCCTTCCTCGCCTTCAAGGACAAATTGAACATGGACTCCGCCAAGTGGATCGTAGGCGAAGACTACAGTGCCGCGCCTACCTGCGCCACCTGCCACATGAGCGCCACCAGAGATCAGCCCGTCACGCACGACGTGGGCCTGCGCATCAGTTGGAACAATCGGCCGGCGATCTCCATCCGCCCGGAGGACAGCGACCGCAAAATGGGGCTGCCTGGTGCCGCCGTGAGCTGGGAGACCCGGCGGGCCAACATGCAAAACGTCTGCCTCAATTGTCATGGTCGGGAGTGGGTCAACAACTTCTACGTCCAGTACGACCACCTGGTCGAACAGTATCACGACAAGTTCGCCAAACCCGGACAGGAGCTTTACGCCCTGGCCAAGCCCCTCCTGCGCCCCGTGGAATTTTCCAACCCGCTGGACTTCATCTGGTTTGAACTCTGGCATCACGAAGGACGCCGGGCGCGGCACGGCGTCTCGATGATGGGACCGGACTACACCCACTGGCACGGCACCTACGAGGTGGCCAAGCATTTCTACGTGGATTTCGTCCCCGAACTGCAAGCGCTCATCGCCGCGGGCAAGAACTCCGGCGACGCCGCCCAACTCGCTGCCGCCGGCGCCCTGGCAGCCAAGCTCAACGAGGTACTCGACTCCAGCGATCATCGCTGGTATCTTAACAAGATGGACCCTCAGGAGCGCGAGAGACGCACACGGGCGGCGGAGGAATTTAAGAAGCGCTACGAACACTAGTGTGCTGACTTGGTGAAACGGCAGACTATCCGAACCGCGACCGTAAGGGAGCGGCGTGACTTGGTGACATGCTGGACGGCTCCCTGACGGTCGCGGTCGGGCAGAGAATCTCGTGCGTCAATTGTGAGGCACTACACTGGCGCGGTATTCGACGAAAGGATTAGATCCATGAAGCGTATCAGCGTATGTTTGGCTATGGCGATCGCGCTGCAGGTCGCGGCGGGTTGTGACACCATCAGCCGCATCCTGGCGCCCACGACGGTCTCGGTGTCGCTGGTCAATAACGGCGACTTCGAAGTGCAAGCCCGCTTGTTCATGTCCGATAACCAGGACGTTCCCGAAGACCTGCTCACCGAGTTGGGCGAGTCACGGAATGACACGATCGCCGCGGGGGACACCACGAGTTTCACCCGCGACTGCGATGATCTGCAGGCGATCATCGTGGAACACGCCGAGTTACGCGTGCTCGGCGGCCTCGGGCCGACCACCAGCAGCGACGTGCTCCGCGACGGCACCGATTTCGGTTGCGGCGACCGCGTCACCTTCACCTTCGACCACTCCGCCGTGGTCGTGGACTTCGACGTTACGGTCGCCGTCACCGGTCGGTAGGGAAAGGTGGAACCTCCGCATGAAATCAGCCGTCATCTTTGATTTGGATGGCACCTTGACGGTCCCCCACTTGGATTTCGATGCCATCCGTGCGGAAATCGGCCTGCCCCCCGGCCCCATCCTCGAGTCCTTGGAACGACTGAGCCCGACGAACCACGCCCAGGCCCTCCGGATACTCGATCGCCACGAACGCGCAGCGGCGGAGAACTCCACCTTGCAGCCGGGAGCCGCCATCACGCTGCGACGCTTGCGCGAGTGCGGCTTGGCCATCGGTATCCTCACCCGCAATACGCGCCGCTGGACCCGCTATGTGCTCACCAAACACGGGCTTAGGGTGGACGCGATTCGCTGCCGCGATGACGGGGCGGTCAAGCCCGCCGCCGAGCCGGTCTTGCACTTGTGCGCCGAACTCAACGTCGACCCGAAGGAGACCTGGGTCGTGGGCGACCACTTATTTGATATTCTGGCGGGTGCGGCCGCCGGGGCACGGACCGTACTCCTGCTGGCGGACCGCGAAGCGCCGGACTATGCCGCGCAAGCCGATCATGTCATCAGCCGTTTAGAGATGTTACTCACCCTGCTCGAGACCCGACCGTAATTTCAGTGATACTGTATTTCCAGGGTGGGTGGTGCGGGGGATGGCCACGCCTTCATCCGAATCGCTCATAACACAGTTTGCCACATGATGTTATCATCAATGACCTATTCGGGTAACAGGTTTCTGAACGCCGTGGGGGGCTTTCTGGCCGGTGCCGAGGCGGCTCCACCGTGTTGCCCCGGATGGCCGCGGCAGAAAAAATGCGCCGAATTCTTACCTGTGGGGTTGACAAGCTCGGTGCCTCTTTCTATCCTTCCCCGCTTTGAGGGGGAGATATACAAAATACTCATGCTGGTGAAGAGGTGGAGCCGATAGTAGCGTGAGTAGAAGCAAGCGCGAGGCGGAGGAAGGATACGGCGCGGAAAAATATCCTGGGATTTCGCGTTTTCTCGCTTGCTCTCGGCTATCAGGTTCGTCATAATCTCCGCCCCGGGAACTGAGTACGGTTGTGGTTTAACCGGGAGCGGGTGTTAGGGTTCACGAAAGGGATGTGAGGCGGCCAAGGCTTCCCGCCGGAGAGTCAGGGCAAGAAGCCGGCAGTCGCCAAGGATCATGTAGAAACAAGTGGTGTCCACCGACGAACTTGGTGGCGCGGGGTGCCAAGCGGTGCGGTGTCGGTGGGAAGAACCGGTTGTTTTGGGTCAGTATCTGGGAATGTGTGTGCGGTTTCGACCGCGGGTTTAAGTCTGGAAGCGTTAGCAGTTAACGCGAGGTGGTTACCCGCTGCGAGACCTCCGGGGAAGCCCGGAAGCAGTGGGAGTGCCAATTTTTCACAAGGAGGTCCATGATGGCCAAGAAAATGCTGAAGGTCGGCCTACTGGTGGCCGTGTGTGGTTCGATGCTGGGCTGGGGCGGCTGCCTCGGCGGCAAGACCTGGTGGGGCTATGTACTTCGTGATACGGCGATGTACGCGGGCCAGGAGTTCCTGCTGGACAACGACGCAGTCTTCGACCTGTTCCAGGACGACTTCGGCACCGGCGCGCTGTACGATGATCGCAACACGGTCGCACCGACCCGCGCGGAACCATAGGGTCGCACAACACCTCAGCGGGATACGGTCAACTTGACCGGTCCCACCCGTGGTCGACCGTTTTGGTGGACCACGCGTTCGATAGGTTCGTCAAAGGGCAGGGGCGCACGTGTGCGCGTCTGCCCTTTCCCTTTGCGCCGCGTAGGGGGACCCTTCGGGCGAATCAGTGCGGGCTTCCTGCCGCGATGATGGTGCGGGCGCTGTCCCAGGTCAGCCACTGCTCGAACCACCACACCAACTGCTTCCACCGACCGAAACGGGCGTAGACGGCCTCGATCTGTCGGCACGTAGGCCTTCTGCCGCCGAGGTAGGCTCTGGCGACGTGCGCCACGGCGGTCGAATCGATCGAAAGGTGGTCGTAGTGCCCGAGCATGCTGAGCAAGTAGTGAGCACTGGTCGGACCTATACCCCGGATCGACAACAGTTCTTTCAGCAACACCTCGGTCGGCTCGGTTCGGGCCAAGCGGTCGTACGATTCCGGATCGAGCTCACCGGAACGCACCCGGGCGCAGAACTCCAGGATGGCCTCCGCCCGGTAACCCACCCGGGCCACCTCCAGCAGATACTTCTTGCCGGCGCGGAGAATTTCGTTGGCCGTCGGCCAGGCGTTAAGATGGCGATGGTCGGGCAGGTAAGGGCCGAGTTGGGCGATGCGGTTGATCATTTTCACCGCCTGGGCCCAGGTCACGTTGGTGCCACACAACATCTTCAGGACGTTCTCGGCCATCGAGTAGGAACGCAGGGTCCGTCCAGCGCCGATCTGCGGGAGGATATGCAAGGTAGGGTGCTTGCGGCAGAGGGCGTGGAACTCGGTGAAGTCCTCGTCGGCCCGCAGCGCCACCGCCACGCGGCGGCGCATCTCCTCCACGTCGTCGTCATCGAGCGACACGGCTTCGACGAGCAGCCTAAGCCCCACTTTGCCTCGCCGGCCGCCCGTTTGGGTGATGCCCACACGGAACACGCGATCGTGATGACGCTCAATCAGTTGTAGACAGCCGCCCGCTTCGCACCAACTTATCGGGGCGCACTCGTGCCAACCGCCGCTTAGTGCCATGGCCTTCAAATCGAACGGGGGTGAGATTGTCAGCATCGTCGTCGCACACTGCATAGGGAATCCTCCACCCTGACGTAGCTTACAGGACGCCATTCTACGGGCTAGTATTTATCACGCACGCTACAAATTGAGTTATGATGTGGTCTCGACCACCAGAAGCAGTAGGCAAGGGGCCCTTTACCCGATGGGGTACAATGTTCTCCCCCGATGGGAGTAGGCGCGCAACCTATTGGGGTAGAGGTGATTACAATCGTGCTGAAAAAACGCTGAATCTGTTTGACCGCTGGCATATATTGTGGTATGTAATTAGATGCCCACTAGATATCGGGGCTAACGGCGGTTCTGCCCATCCAGGATCCGGTCGATGGCAAGCGCCAAAGGCCGGATCGACTTTGGCGCTTCCAGCCCCGCGTTTGCTGGGTGTCCGGTTCGCACGTGGGTCATGTAGGAACGGCAGTGACTGTTTGCGGTAAGAGGGATTCTCGTAGCCGGTAGCGGCATGGAGTTTACGATGCGCGGGTTGATGAAGGATCGTGCGGAGGTGCTCACGGACGGGTTCGAGGGTTCGAACGCGGAGTGGACGGAGAACAGTCTGCGGGTCCTGCGGGCGCGCTATCTCAAAAAGGACGCGCAGGGTCGCTGCGTCGAGACGGTGGAGGCCTTGTTCCGGCGCGTGGCCCGGGCCATTGCCGACATCGAACTGACCTATGACCACGACCCCGCCGGCCGCAGCGAGTGGGAAGGCCGCTTCTACTCCATGATGGTGCAGCGACGGTTTTTGCCGAACAGCCCGACCCTGATGAACGCGGGTCGGGAGATGGGCATGCTCAGCGCGTGTTTCGTGCTCCCCGTCGGTGACAGCATCAACGAAATCTTCGACGCCATCAAGCACACCGCCCTCATCCAGAAAGCCGGCGGAGGTACCGGCTTTGCCTTCGACGAACTCCGCCCTACCGGCGATTTCATTAAGAGTTCCGGCGGGACCACCAGCGGTCCGATCAGCTTCTGGCGGGCGTTTTCCGAGGCCACCAACGCCATTCAGCAGGGGGCGTTTCGCCGCGGGGCCAACATGGGGATGATGTACATCGACCATCCCGACATTCTCAAGTTCCTGTACGCCAAGCAGGACCTGAACCAGTTCACCAATTACAACATTTCGGTGAAGGTGCCAGACGCCTGGATGGCGGCGCTGCGCGCCGACCCGGGGGCGCCGCACGCCGTGCGCAACCCGCGCGACGGGGCCCTGTACTACCTCCCCAAGGACGTCAAGATTTGGGAGTACGACCTCCGCACGTTGGTCCCGGTGGAGACGGCGGGGGCCGCAGACCGCTCCGCTTTCTACTCCCGGGGGGACCTGTGGGGGATCATCGTCCAGCACGCCTGGGAGACCGGGGAGCCCGGCGTGGTCTACATCGATCGGATCAACGAGCACAACCCCACTCCGCACGTGGGACGCATCGAAGCCACCAATCCGTGCGGGGAACAGCCCCTGCTCCCCTATGAGGCCTGCAATCTGGGAAGCATCAACCTCAGCGCCTTTATCAACCATCCCGGCACCGACCGGGTGGAGGTGGATTGGGAGGCGTTGGGGGCCACCGTCGACGAGAGCGTGCGCTTCCTGGACAACGTCATCGACGCCAACCGTTACCCGCTGCCGGAAATCGAGCGGATGTGCCAAGGCAACCGCAAGATCGGCTTGGGCGTGATGGGCTTTGCCGACGCGCTGTTCATGCTGGGCGTGGGGTACCACACGCCCGCGGGCCTCGCCTGGGGCGAGCGGTTCAT